>JAYSUZ010000240.1:0-19816 GCA_043718845.1 Cytophagales bacterium | reverse complement strand
GCGTTCCTTTCTTTTCGCTTTCAGGTTCTGATTTCGTAGAAATGTTTGTAGGCGTAGGTGCTGCACGCGTAAGAGATTTATTTAAACAAGCGAAAGAAAAAGCGCCTTGTATTATTTTTATCGATGAGATAGATGCGGTAGGACGCTCAAGAGGTAAAGGCTCTATGCCCGGTGCTAACGACGAACGAGAAAATACCTTAAACTCTTTACTGGTAGAAATGGACGGATTCGCTACCGACTCTGGCGTAATTATCCTTGCCGCTACAAACCGTCCAGACGTATTAGATCCAGCCTTATTAAGACCAGGTCGTTTCGACAGACAAATATCGATTGACAAACCAGACCTTGTAGGCAGAGAAGCAATCTTCAAAGTACACCTTAAACCGTTGGTGCTAGACCCAGAAGTGGATCCCAAAAAATTGGCTGCCCAAACTCCTGGTTTCGCAGGCGCTGAAATAGCCAACGTATGCAACGAAGCCGCTTTGATTGCGGCTAGAAAAGACAAAGACAAAGTTGGTATGCAGGACTTCTACGACGCTATCGATAGAGTGATAGGTGGATTAGAAAAGAAAAATAAAATCATATCTCCTGAAGAAAAGAAAATCGTAGCCTTCCACGAAGCAGGGCATGCCGTAGCGGGATGGTTTCTAGAACATGCAGACCCATTGGTAAAAGTAAGTATTGTACCACGCGGAATAGCGGCATTGGGATACGCTCAATATTTACCAAAAGAACAATTCTTGTACACCACAGAGCAACTGCTAGACGAAATGTGTATGACACTTGGCGGTAGAGCTGCCGAAGAAATTGTATTCGGAAAAATATCTACTGGTGCTCTAAGCGACTTAGAACGTATTACGAAAATGGCTTATGGCATGGTTACCATCTATGGCATGAACGAGAAATTAGGAAATGTATCCTACTACGACTCCAAACAAAGCGAATACGCCTTCAATAAACCTTACTCCGAAGCTACGGCAGAGACTATTGACGAAGAAGTACGAAAGATAATAAGCGGCGCTTACGAACGCAGCAAAGGCTTGTTGAAAGACAAAAGAAACGAACTTGAAATAATAGCTCAAGAGTTGTTGAAAAAAGAAATCATTTTCCAACAAGACTTAGAAACGCTTATTGGCAAAAGACCTTTCGACAAACAGACTACTTACCAAGAGTTCACGAACCGCAAGTCTGAGGCAAAACCTGAAGACAAAAAAGAAGCAGTACTTGAGCCTGTTTCTAGCGACGATGAAGTAAAAAGTGAAATTAATATTACAAAATCGAACGACTAGTTCTTCGCTAAAACAATACAACTGCGAATAAACAAAACTTCTATGACGCTTCCATTTGACAAACTTCCGGAAGGCAAGAAGCTCTATTTCATCTCCGATTTCCATCTCGGAGTACCTGATTATGCTTCCAGTTTGGAGCGCGAAAAAAAAATAGTGCAGTGGCTTTCTTTTGTAGAAAAAGACGCCGCTGCTATTTTTTTAATGGGCGATATTTTTGACTTCTGGTTTGAATTTAAGCACGTAATCCCAAAAGGATTTGTACGGCTACAAGGAAAACTTGCCTCAATCACCGATAGCGGAATCCCTGTCTATTGGTTTACAGGAAACCACGACATGTGGATTTTCGACTACTTCACCAAAGAATTAAATATTCAGATATTCCGTGACACAGAAGTACTAGAACTCAACGGAAAAAGAATTTTCATAGGACATGGCGATGGCCTTGGGCCTGGCGATTATTTTTATAAGTTTATGAAAAAGGTCTTTCGTAACCGTTTTTTTCAAGAATGGTTTAGACTAACACCTCCTGCAATAGGAATAGGAATTGCCAATTCTTGGTCTAAAAGCAGCCGTATAAGTGGTTTGAAAAAAGAGGCTTTTTTAGGCGATGAGGAATGGCTTCTTATTTATGCCCGAGAACAAGAAAAAATAGCACACCACGATTATTATATCTTTGGGCACCGTCATTTACCGTTGGATATTGAAATCAATACCGCTAGCAGGTATATAAACTTGGGGGAATGGGTAAACTATTATACGTATGCCGTATTTGATGGGAAGACGGTAAGCCTTAAGGATTTTAAGGAATAATTGTTTTTGAAGATAAGTAACAAGGTAATTCAAGTCGACAACGCTTTATTCAATAACCGATTTAGCCTATTGACATTTTTGTTATTTATTTTATTACTTTTGTACTGAAATTTTTAATCTACTTTTAAAACTAACTTTTTATGTTAATCGCAAACCCAATATACGACGTGGTCTTCAAATACATGATGGACGACAACAAAGTTGCTAAACTATTCTTAGGAGCTATACTAGGAATAGAAATCACAGAACTGGAGTGTAAACCACAAGAAATAACGACGCTGTTTCCAAAATCAGAAGACGATTCCTTAGAACGAAAAAACTTTGTACAAGTGCTTCGGCTAGATTTTAAAGCAACTGTAAGCTATCCCGACGGTACAAAAAGACTCGTCTTAATCGAACTTCAAAAAGCGAAAATGGACACCGATGCCATGCGTTTCAGAAGGTACCTCGGCACTCAATATGCAGATCCTAAAAATGCAATACCGGTAAACAATAAAGAAAAACCGCTCCCTATTATTACCATTTATTTTCTCGGGTACACGCTAAAAAATATTGAAAATATTCCCGTAGTAAGAGTGAAGCGGCAATATTTGGACAATTATTCTGGAGAAGAAATTTTAGTAAAAGAGGATTTTATTGAGGAATTGAGCCATGACATGCTATTGATACAGCTCCCGTTAATAAAATACAGAAAAAGAGACAAACTCGAACAAATTTTGAGTATCTTCGAAGAACGAAACCTTACGGTATTTGATATGAGACATCCGATTCCTCCGGAATATGAACCGATTCTTGAAAGACTACATTCAGCATTGAATGAAGAAGAAGTTCGTCATGCGCGGTTGGCACAGGAAGAATTACTATATGAATTTTCGAGTCGGGATAAAATGGTAGAAGAGGCATTGGCTCTGGCAGAGCAAGCCGAAACTAAAAAAAAAGAAGCTGAAACCAGAGAAAAAAATGCGCTGGCATCAGAGAAAAGAGCAGTTAGGGAGAAGAAGGAAGCGCTGGTTATGGCGAATCAAGCTGAGACTAGAGAAACGGAAACTTTAAAAAAAGCCATACAGAACCTAATAAGCAAAAGCACTAGTATTGCTGAAATAGCCGCTATTTTCAACCGTTCGGAGGAGGAGATAAATAAGCTGATTTCATAAAAAAGGGTTTCTCGTTATGTTTTCTACTAATAGAAAACATAACGAGAAACCCTAACTATTTTTTACTTCTTCACTACAGGCCCCTTCACTTTATCTAATGCTTCTGCTTTTTCAAACTGTTTCAGCGCGGCCATGTAAATTTCATCCGTTTCGTTGATGATCGGATAAAAGCCTGTGTTGCCGTATAAACTTCTGGCTATGTAGGCTTTTATATTTATCTTCAAGAATTTTTTCGACTTATTGAATTGCTCCTCGTTGTACTTCGCACTGGCTTTGGTTCCTAAGGTTACCAACTCTTTCAACATTGCATCCGTGACTACAAAACCAGCTTTGTATTGCTCAAACGTCATAGTTTGTAGCCTAGTTTTATTGTTGGTGTAATAATCCAGCGTATACTCTCGGATTAGATTTTTATTAAACAACTCCAATAAATAATCGGTAAGATCGGAGGTGTCTCTTGGCACAAACACATCGGGCATAATTCCACCGCCGCCATATACGGTGCGCCCTTTTGTAGTTTTGAACTTAAGGGAATCTGCAAATTTAACACTGTCGGCACTAAAAAATTCACCTTTTTTATATCGGGTCATCAGATCCGAATTGTATTTATCAATACCCTCTTTTTCATACGGCTTTTGAATAGACCTCCCACTAGGTGTGTAATAACGAGAAATCGTAAGGCGCAATTCCGATTCGTCGCTGAGTGGAATAGGCCTTTGCACTAGTCCTTTCCCAAAAGAACGACGGCCTACAATCAACGCGCGGTCGTTGTCTTGAAGCGCACCCGAAACAATTTCCGAAGCGGAGGCACTTCCTTCATTAATAAGTACAATAACAGCGCCTTTCTCAAAATCTCCTTTATTTTCAGCAAATATTTTAGAATCGTAACGGGTTCCCTTTCCATCGGTGTACACAATCAATTTATTGTCGCCCAAAAAATCATCGGCCATATCCGTAGCCCTATCCATATACCCTCCTGGGTTATCCTTCAAGTCTAAGATAAGCTGCTTCATCCCTTTTGCTTTCAAGTTCATTAATGCTTCTTTGAATTCGAAATAAGTGTTCTCCGCAAAACGATTTACTTTAATATAACCCGTTTTTTTATCAATCATATAACTCACATCTACCGAAAAAGTAGGAATCTTATCTCTCGTAATGGTATAGTCCAGAAGATTTCCGGCACCTCTTCTTAAAACAGAGACTTTCACTAACGTGCCTTTTTTCCCACGTAGTTTACCAAAAACATCCAAATTGGTAATGTTGACTCCGGCTACTACTTTGTCGTCTACTTTGATTATTTTATCGCCCGTCAGAAGACCTACGCTTTCGGAAGGACCACCGCTTATAGGGGCTACAACTACGATCGTGTCTTTCATGATGTTAAACTCTATCCCAATGCCTTCAAAGTTCCCTTCAAGTTGGGAACGCGCCATATCAATATCTTTTTTGGGAATGTAAGAAGTATGCGGGTCTAATTTTTCCAACATTTTATCAATAGAATAATCGACCAATTCATCCACATTCACGGTATCTACATAGTCTCGGTCGATAAGGTTGAGCACCTCCATGTATTTTAAATAGTTTCCAGTAACATTGCTTTTGCCACTATTTGTAGACATTACGGCTCCAATAAAAATCCCACACACCAACGCTAAGGCTAAGAAAATGGGTAATTTTATATAAAAACTATTGTTCTTGATTTTGTTCATTATTTTCATTGCTAAATGATTTTAGCAAATTTATTCAAAATATCGGTTTTATAAGCATATAGCAGTCATTTTATGACGGTTTCAAACGAAGATTAGGCTAATTCCTTTGTCTTTTTGGGATTAAAAAATAATTCTAACCAATAAAATAAGTACTTTCGGGAAAAATAACTTATGCCAAGAATACTTGCTATCGACTATGGAACCAAAAGGACAGGCTTAGCGGTCACGGATCCTTTACAGATTATCGCTACGGCGTTGACCACTGTTGAAAGCAAAGAGTTGATGACATTTCTAAAAGAATATACCGCAAAAGAAGTCGTAGAAGCATTTGTTTTGGGAATGCCCAAAACACTTTCCAACGAAGATTCAGACAATGCCAAATATGTAAAACTATTCGCCCAAAAACTGCTCCTCGAGATCCCTTCTATCCCGCTATTTTATGCAGACGAACGGTTTACCTCTTCCATAGCCAAACAAACCATGATAGACGGTGGCATGAAAAAAAAAGACCGAAGAGTGAAAGCGAATGTCGACAAAATAAGCGCCACCCTAATCCTTCAAACGTATATGGAATCTGTACGATGAAACACTACAAAACAAGCTATTCTACCAAACAAACGCATACCGTGACTAAAGTTCTTCTTTTACTGCTCTTTACTGCATTTCAAATCGATGCTATCGCTCAGGTTGTACCCACTTGGTATAACGACCATAAAATGGCTGTCGAAAAAGTTGACTTCTCTAAACTCGTAAAAAAAACAGCGAACTTTTCCTTAATAAAAGTAGTAGACACGGTAAGTATCCCCGAAATCGTTTCCATTGTGGTTGTAAATGAGCAGGGGAAATTCCTTCAAGAACTTCCTTTCGACCTAGCGGCTTATTGCAACAGCAAAGACCTAATCCTTGTAGGAAAAAAGAAACAAGGCCGATTGCTGATGGGCGTCACCGACCTAAAAGGAAACATTATCATTCCTTTAGAATTTCTAAAAATTCGTTATGCCAAAAATTTATTTGCGGTAAAAAACAACGCTTCTTTATGGGCTTTGTTTGACCATAAAGGAACTGAAATAACGGATTTTATATACACGGACCTTCTCTTTACGGCATTTGGAAAAGTAAAAACGAAAGACACAAAAGGCACGGGCATACTAAACGAAGACGGCACAAGTTTGCTAACGAATACATTCGGCGAAATAACACAGCTTTCTGCCGATAGTTTTCTTGTAAAAGAGCAAGACACTTGGGCACATCTTGACGTCCAAAAAAACATAAAATTCAGATGGGTAGCCGATAGCCTAACCGCTTTGAGTGCGGGGTTGTACTGCTCCTACTTTGAAGGGCGCGCCTTCCTGAAAGACAGTCTTGGGAAAATAATAGGCTCCGAAAACGGGTACCATAAAGTAGAAAAGTTAAGCAGTCAATTTATCAAAATTTCGTTGGAAGAATATTCCGGTCTGATCGATTTTTTGGGCAACGAAATTCTACCACTTCGCTATTACGACATCCAGCTGGACAAAGCGGGGTATATAAGCGCCCTTAGCGACGAAGTAAAAGCGCTTCGGTACGGTGACGTGGTCAATAAAAATAAAAAACGATGGAGTCTTTTTGACACGCTAGGACACAAACTATTAAGCAAACAATACAAGTCTATTCGTACCTTCAGCGAAGGCATGGTGGCACTGCAAACGGATGACAATCTGTGGGGGTTTGCAAATGAGAAAGGAGCTGTTATTTTTGATCCTAAATACAGTGCGGTTACTGATTTCAAAAATGGCACTACGCTCGTGACGCTGAGCCGTACAAAAGAAAATGACTTTTTATTACTTACGAAAGAAGCACAAAAAATATACACAGGAAAGGAAGCGCAACTATTTTATTTGGGTGTTACCCGATACCGCCCTTGTACCGATTCGGCCAGACTGGAAGGCGAGCCTGACACGGAGCTTTATTATGGCGTTCCTCCTGCCCGTTACGAAAGCTATACGCTCGCTGAATACGGCTACATAAGAGTGCGGAACGACCCCTATACGGGAATACTAAACCCCGAAGGCAAAGAAGTGGTACAAGCCTACCAAGACACGGTATACCTTGCCTCTGCCGATACTTTTTTCCTTTACAAAAGAAACAACGGACTCGTTGGGTATGCCGACCGCTATTGCAACACTACCCTGTCGCTTACCGATAAATTTGAAGCGGTAGAAGCGGTGCAAAATGGGTATTCAAAATTCAAAAAAGACGGGCTTTACGGCTTTATTGATCCGTTTGGAAATATACAAATTGCGCCTAAATATTCCCATTGTGGGAATTTTAGCAACGGTATGTGTGCGGTGTTTCTTCAAGGGAAATGGGGGTTTGTAGACAAGGTAGAAAACCTAACGGTACAGCCGTATTACAAGGAAGTAAACCCGTTTCGAAACGACTTCGCTCCCGTCAAAAACAGTAAAAATAAATGGCTTTTTATTGACAAAAATGGAACGCCTCTAAACTCTACGCAATACGATCGTTTTTACGAAACAAAAAATGGAAAATATGGTGTGGTGAAAAATAAAATGTGTGGCATCGCCGACTCCAAAGGCAAAGAAATTTTAGCACCTAAATACGAACAGATAGAAGAACTAAGTGCTACGTTACTAAAAATAAAAAAAGACGGCAAATACGGGGTTATGGATTACAAGGAAAACATCATTCTTTACCCTCAATACGACAAGGTGGTTTATAATGAATTTTTGGGGAGTTTTTTGGTGGGAACGGTTGGGGGGAGTAGGAAGGTGAGTGTTTCTATGGGGAAATAGTGTGGTGGTGGTGATTTATTTTCACTCCTTAAACAACGCTAAGAAATTTTCCGTATTCGATAGCACTGAATATTTTTCAATAATTTTCGCTCGGGCTTTTAACCCCATGTTGGTTCTTAATTTTTCATCGGACAATAATAGCTTAATGTATTGCTCCCAATCTTCATTGGTTGCACATATATAACCGTCTGCTCCATGACTTACTATTTCCAAATTCACCCCTACCGGCGACACCAATGCGGGCATACCTAATGCCATGTATTGAAGTGCTTTAAAGCCACATTTTCCTTGCGCCCATTCGTCGTCTGGCAGTGGCATTAAGCCGAAATTTACCTCCATTAGGTCTTCTATTTCTGTTTCTTTATTCCATGGCAGAAAACGTAACGATTTCAGGTTCCAGTCTGGTTTTCTATTACATATCACAAGAAACTCAAAGTCAAATTCCTGCTCCAATTTTTCAATAATAGGCACCATTGGCTCTAAATATTTTAGGGTAGAATGCGACCCTGTCCAACCGATGACTATTTTTTTACTATTTTGATTTTTTACCTTATTGTGCAAATTTTCGGTATCAATGGTAGTCGGATTTAGTACTACATTCTTATTAAATTGTCGTGCGTGGTTGCACAGGTATTCATTACCACAACTCGCTTTCCATGACCATTTTATAATTTTATCCGTCTTCGAAGGGTTTCTAAGCCATATTTTTAGACGTTGGGATTTATCTAAATCGGTATGCCAGATGGCATCGTCAAAATCATAAATAATTTTTTTTCGAAGGACTTTTGCTATGATCCATTCGAATAGTGGAGGGCCTAGAGGGGTGATTTCTCTGTGAATAAAGACATGGGAAGCATTTATGACATTAATTAGAATCGATAATTGCTTAAAATAACATTTTCCTATGCCGTATACTTTTTTTAGTAAATGACCTCTTGTATATAGGATTCTCCATATTGAATCGTCAAAAAAAGATTGGGATTTAAAGGAAATATTATGTTCCTTTAAGAGTACCAAATACTGCTCAAATCGAAACCGTTGAGAAGGAGAATGAGTGAGAGGATATGGGAATAAGAAATAAACTAGCATGGAATTGTTTCTATTTACTATTATAAACTTACGTCTAATCGTTAATACAAACAAGCCTAATCTTAATTACCACTTTATATTATAGCTTTAGAAAAATAGTTAGCTCCGTATACTGCTTTCATTATTTCCTAAAATAGCATTATTATTTTGTTTGAAAAGGCGTGAAATTTTTAAAATTCACGTTATATATGACAATTTCCCGATATCAGACTTAACCAATATCATCGAAACAAAATACAAATTTACCAAAACTCTTTAGTTATGGAGAAGACGAGTCCTGAATGCAAACAACATTGAAATTAATGCTCTTTAATACAAAAGTGTTTTGTTTTAAAGCAATAGCGCCGTATATTGGTAGAATATTTAAAAGACAAGCTCTAGACTATATCTTCACCTATAATTAAATGAACTATCTCCATAAAATAATTCGTTCTTACAAAATCCTTTTGCTAATTTTTTCAATAGGATTCATTATACGATTATTGTTTTTATTATTTTTTGCTGAAAAATTACTTGGAACAGGAATGTATATCAATGGGGATACTTTTGGCTGGATTGAGAGTTTTAAGAATCTATGGAACCATGGGAAATACACCTTCGACCTTACTAATAAAGAAGCTTATTTTGGGCGTGTACCTGGATTTGCCTTCTTTTGGGGCGTGCATTACCTTGTCTTTGGAGAGGCTTTAGCTTACAAGGCAGTTGCCTATTCACAACTCATCCTTGACAGCTGTTGCATATTACTCCTCTATGGTATTGCATGGAGAATGCTAAAAGATAGGAAAGTCGCATTAATTTCGGCTTCCTTATATGCTATATACCCTTTTATTATATATTGGGTAACCGTTTCTTATTCTGAAATATTAGCCAACTCCTTAAACCTATTACTATTCTTTATTCTTTTAAAAGAAAATAAAAGATATTACCATTTCCTTATTTTAGGGCTACTATCGGCAACTTGCTTTTTAACAAGAGAATTCGTAGCACTTAATTTACTTGCACTCTTCTTATTCGTCTTTTTACTCCAAAATACATCCTTCGCAAAAAAACTAACGTACATCGCTTTTGTCTCTTTAGGATTTCTTTCGCTCTACCTTTCTTGGCCTATTCGAAATTATATAAATCATGATAGAATTATCCTTGGTAGAACATGGGGTGGATTTGGGCAAGCAGGAATAGACTTCAGAAACTTTCACTCTTGGGTAACTTGCTGGGACAATGATGAAATGTATTGGCTTGACCAAGTATTAGAGAAAAAAGGAGCTGTCACTTTCCCTAAAGAAATCTTCCAAAACGATGCGGAGGAAAAATATGCACAGAAAATAGCTACGGACGCCCTAAATTGTGGCGCATCATTTAACGTATTATCAAAAAATCTTAAAGGCTTTCCAAGTACCGATGGCTCTGACTGCACAAAAGAAGTCGCTTTGGGATTTGACTCCTTAAAATGGTCTTACATTAAGAATAACACATTCTCCTACTTAACAATTGTACCTCTGAAAAATATATATAAAATTATTTTTAAAAATAATTTAGCACAAAGGAGTATGGTACAAACCAATAGCTCCATACTTACTATTGCTATTTTTTCATTCCGAACTTTCTTGATTTTAGCGGGTCTTATTGGATGTCTATTATTGTATAAGACTAGACCGTCCTATCCGATAATTCTTTTTTGCGCCCTCCTCTATTTTTTCTTTTGCTTCATTTTCAGGACAATTGAAATGAGAAATTTAGTATATGCAGAGGTACTTATGCTAATTCCTGCCGCTTACGCCATTAGGCTATTATTTAAAAAAATATCCACTCCTTCACTATAGATGTATTACTTTCTAGGAATAAACGACCTACTCTTTACCCCATTTTACCTACTCCTCGCAATTTCTCTAATTGTAATCGTAAGTAAAAGAATAAATCCGCCTATTTTAAGAACGTATTTCATTTATGGAGGTCTTACAAAAATACTCTTTGCTATCTTATTTGGGATGGTATATGAATTTTATTATAATGGCGGTGACACTTCTGCTTATTACTTCCATGGCAAAATAGTAGGCGAAGCCTTTTGGGAATCCCCTATTGCTTGGCTAAAACTAATTGCAGCTCAACCTTCCGACTACGATACCTATAGTTATATAAATAGAATTCCATGGTATACTGCTCCCTCCTCCTACTTCCCTTCCAGAATTGTAGGATTTATTGCTCCTTTCTGTATGGGCACCTACTCCGTTATTGCTATTTTCTTTTCTTTGATTATCTTTTCTGGGCAATGGGCTATGTTTACTACCTTTTACAAACTCTACCCTACACTTCATCGGCAATTGGCTATCTCCGTTTTTTTTGCACCTTCTATTCTTTTTTGGGGCGCCGGAATCATGAAAGATGGTATCGCCCTAGGTGCATTAGGATGGCTCTTATATGGAACGTACAATCTTCTCATTCAAAAAGAAAAGCCCCTCAAAAATTTATTAATTATACTTATTTCTTCCTGGGTTATCCTAAAAGTAAAAATTTACATTCTCATTTCATTCGCGCCGGTAGTGCTAATCTGGATTTTTCTTGCCAATATTTCTAAAATGAAAAACAAAGCAGCCAAAGCCTTCCTAACCCCCTTCCTTATTATCCTTGCCGTATTCTCGGGATTGCTGTCAATGGCGCTTATCACCGAAGACGACGACCGTTACAGTTTAGATAAGCTAGGCGGAACAGCGCAGATGACTTCGTCCTATCTTCTAGCGGTTACCAAAGAAAGTGGCGGTTCTTTTTACGATATCGGAACATTTGATTTAAGCGTAGGTAGTATTATTAAAATTATCCCTCAAGGAATAAATGTAACTTTATTTAGACCCTATTTATGGGAAACAAGAAATGCTTTCATGTTAATTTCTGCATTAGAATCCTTGTTCACACTACTCTTTACGTTATTTATCTTTTATAAGCGAGGCACTTCGACCTGTATTGGCTACATTAAAAGCCATCCGTTTATGATTTTTACATTAACATTTTCTCTGATTTTTGCCTTTGCGGTTGGCATCTCTACGAGCAATTTCGGCACACTCGTCCGGTACAAACTCCCTTTATTACCTTTCTATTGGAGTTTTCTCTTTATTTTGTATAATGAAACAAACGTGAAAATAAAAAAATCACACCTCCCTTAAATAACTATTTTCATAAAATGCACATCCTTTTTTTAGAGAAAAATAGTCCTCGGCATACGTACGTAATTTATCTTTATTAGGCTCCCTAAATATTGATTGGTTAAAGACACTGCTCTCTACTGTTGAATTTTGAGCCAAAAGACGCCCTCCCTCCGGAAATTCCGAAAAAATTAAATCCAAATCCCCTATGCCCGATTTCGAAATCACTGGAACGCCACAAGCCCAATATTCACCTAGCTTTGTAGGGCTTCTTCCGATTACGGAAAAACTTAATTTATAAAATATAACGCCTATGTCGGAGGCGATTAAATAATTGCAGACACTTTTAAAAGGAACCGATTTAAAAATAACATTCCCCATCCCTTCAAATAATTGTTTTTCACTTTGCGTAGACTCTTTTGAAAGTACTAAAAGCCAAGCATCGGGATACAGCAACTTGTATTTACCAAACAAATCACGCAGTTCCAGCGATGAATAATTCCCTCCAAGGGCGCCGCTGTATACCATTACCCTTGCGTCTTGCGGTATAGAAAGTTCATTCCGAGTAGTTGTCCTCACTTCTGAACTAAATGCTTTGAAAATTGCAAAGTCTACGCACGTTGGGATAACACCTATCTTATTTTCCGCTTTAAGCCCTCTTTTTATTATTTCGTCTTTGCCAGCGTACGTTAGCGATACGGCATAATCCGAATACACAAAAAAATCCTTTTCTTTTTTCTTGTAGAAGGCATATATATACTTGTATATTTTACCCTCCCACAAGCCACTTTCTTTTTTTTCATCTACCCACCATCCTCGCATGTCGAATATAAATTTTAGCCTAAACGCTTTTTTCAACCATAACCCTATAAAGGCAGGTATATATCCTCTACAATGAACAATATCGAACCTGAATTTATAATGAAAGTAACTGGCAACTAAAAACCCTCTAACTATATCAAACAACGTAGAGACAATAGGAGGTTTTTTTGAATACGTTAATTTATGCCAAACTAAAGTGGAGGCGTTTATTTTTTTTTGAACATCTGCCTTGTTCAGCTCGTAATTTTCTTTTTTTTCATAACTGATAATATGAACTTCAAACTTCTCTCGGTCAAATTTTTCCAAATACGCCAAAACTTGAGACTGTCCCAATGAATCGGTTAATCCATCGTAGGTTATATATAAAATTTTCTTCATGAGGACGGACTTTGTTTGTACCATTCTATAAATTTGGTTAGCCCATCTGCAAGAGAAGTATTGGGTTGGTAGCCTAATAAAGCCTTTGCCTTTCTCGTATTCGCATACGTTATATCTACATCTCCTGCTTGCATAGGTTTTGTTTGCACCGCATACTCTTTCTTCAGAAGTTTAAATAACGTAGCGATGAGCTCCTTCAGTGTTACAGGATTATTGTTGCCTATATTAATAACCTCGTAAACATTATTATGCTCGGCAAGATAGTTCAGGGACTTGCATATCCCGTCTACGATATCGTCTATATAGGTATAATCACGGGCGCTAGACCCGTCGCCGTACATTTCTATCGATTTGCCAGATTCGATCAATTTTACAAATTTATGAATCGCTAAATCAGGTCTTTGTCCTGGACCATATACTGTAAAAAAACGAAGATTCAATATATCCATCTTATAAAGATGGTGGTAATTGTAATTGGCCAGTTCGCACGATTTTTTGGTAAAGGCATACGGAGAAATTGGATGGTCTACATTATCGTCCTCGCTAAAGGGGATATTTTTATTATTACCATATATAGACGAAGAAGATGCAAAAACCATCTTCTGTATATGCTTAATGCGCATCATTTCAAGCACATTGAAGGTGCCTTCAATGTTAACCGCAATGTACTCTGCGGGATTTTCAATAGAAGGCAATACGCCAGCTTTCGCAGCCAGATGGACGACCAAATCTACCTTCTCTTCTATTCTACCAAGGGCTTCTTTCGATCTAATGTCTACTTCGTAAAACTTGAACGAGTCTTTAAATACAACTAAGTCCTGCAGCTGTCGGGTCTTGATTGCTTTATCATAAAAAGGATCAAAATTATCAATGCCTATTACAGAATAGCCTTCTGTTAAAAGTCTTTTTGCTAGGTTAGAACCTATAAAACCGGCTACACCTGTTATTAGAATCGTACTTCCTTTTATCATATTTCGTATTGTATCCACTACGGTATCACGTATTTTTAAGGAACCATTTATGTAAAATTATAACCGCCCACAGCCTATTGCTAAGATAGAGTTCTCCTTTTTGGAATCGATCTTTTAACGATTTTATGTACGTATAGGTTACAACACCTACCTGCGCCGTAACTTCCTCTGACAAATAATTAGTTATTAAATACCCCATGTCCTTTTGCATCCATTGCCCAAGGGGAATGGAAAAACCCCATTTCGGTCTGTCGAAATAAGTACTAGGAATGTAATCGTACAGCACGTCCTTGAGCAATAGTTTACTTATTCCTTTAGAATGTTTCAACTTCTCATCAAGATTGAGCGCAAATTCCACCAATTTATAATCAAGCAGTGGCTCTCTAGCTTCAATAGAAGCGTACATACTCGCTCGATCTACTTTAACGAGCAAATCGTCTCTCAAATAATAGTTCAGATCAAACAACGCTTGTTGTTCTTTGGGGCTTAACAGCCGAGCCGTTGGGTTAAAATTGGGCCAGGTAGTATCGGCTTCTGTATAGCTCTGTTTAGTCAATACTTCGTCCAATTGTTTTTCAGAGAAAAAACATTGTTCCTGCGAGAAAATATGACTTCTAACATTCGTACTTGAATCATAATCAAACAGATTGGCTACCCGTTTAAACCTATTTTTACCAGTAGCCTTCAACCCTACTTTAATAATATTCCGAACTGCCTCGTTGTTCATTTTCGCCAACCGACCTGCCCAGCTATAGGAACCGTAGCCCATAAACAACTCATCGCCTCCATCGCCTGTCAAAATCACTTTCACTTCCTTGCTTGCCATCTTACTCACCATCCAAGTAGGAAGCGCAGAGGTATCGGCAAAGGGTTCATCAAAGTGTTCTATTATTGTTTCAAGCGATTCCATCGCTTCGTGCTCCGACAGCATAAATTCATGATGGTTGGTCTTTAAAAACTTGGCAACCTTAGAGGCATGAACCGCTTCATTAAATTTGGCTTCTTTAAACCCAATGGAAAATGTATTGATAGGCATATCCGAATTGCGCTGTGCAATAGCCGTCACCAAACTTGAATCTATCCCTCCACTTAAAAAAGTACCCAAGGGCACATCGCTTATCATGCGGTACCGTATTGAATTAGTAAGCAATTCATTCAATTCTATTTTAGAAGAAGCATAATTTGACCGAGTATGTTCGGCTATTTTATCCTCTGGCTTCCAATACTTCTCCTCTACCTGATCCGATTTACTAATGGTAGCGTATGAACCAGAAGGAAATTTCTGTATTTCGTTATAGATAGAATAGGGTTCAGGAATATACCCTAAGTGTAAAAAAAGCCGAACAGCTTTTTTATTTAGTGTTAATTTTTTCTTTAGACTACTGCTAGAAAGCAAACTTTTCAACTCTGATGCAAAAACGATAAAGCCTCCTTCCCTATAAATGAAAAGTGGTTTTACACCCAATCGATCTCTGCATAAAAATAATTCCTGTGTTTGAATTGCATAAATGGCAAAGGCAAACATACCGTTAAATTCCTCCACGCACTTTTTACCAAGTTTCACATAGAGCTCTAGTATCACTTCGGTATCGCTTGTGGTAGAAAGCGTAAGGTTGTATTTAACGGCCAGTTCACGGTAATTATAAACTTCTCCGTTAAAAACAATCACATAGTTTTTACATCTAGAATAAAAGGGTTGATTGGCAGAAGAGGAAACATCTAAAATACTAAGTCTTCTATGTCCCAGTCCTACGCCTTTCTGTTGGTCATAATATATCCCTTCCGCATCTGGTCCGCGATGCTTTATGGAGTCTGTCATCAATTGCAGATCTTGCTTATTTAGAATTGATTCAGGGTCAATGAAACCAGCTATTCCACACACAATACTTATTTTTTAATACCTTTTACAACTGCAACCATACTATTTTTATCGTACCTTATAAAATCAGCAAACTCTATCTTTACGCCGAATTCTTCCATCCACTTTTTAACCGTACTGATTTTCTGTGGATTGTCGTATTCAGGAGAAAACATATCAAACGTATCCAAAATCACCCATTCTTTGAGCTGCTGTGCCGTTAGAGAAACGGGCATTGTTGTTTCAATATCGCAAATAGGCAAAAATCTATTTGCCAATTTTCCTATCCCTATTGCGGTGCATACTTTTGACAAGAATATCAGCCAACCTGCATTGAACTGAATAATCCTGAGCAAGGTTTCCTTTTTTATTTTTTTTGTCAAAGGCCGGAATATATATTTAGCGTTAATTTTTGTATACCAACCTTTAATTGGATAAAAATCTACCACGACCTCTCCTCCTGTCCTCGTCATTTCTACAAGTGCTTGTACTGACTTTTTAAAATCAGGCGTATGCTGAAGCACTCCAAAACAAAAAACCCTGTCAAATTGATGGCTTGCAAAAGGCAATTCATATATACTTGCCTGAAATAATTTCAATCGATCTGAATGTCCATTATTTTTATAATTTGCCTCTACCGCAGTGGAATAATCAACGCTAAATAAAGTTGCTTTTGTTTGAGCAAGTACTACCTGCGTAAAGCGCCCCGCACCCGAGCCTACTTCAAGAATATTCTCTCCCTCTAAGTTTAAATTATTCCAGTTTGTTGCGGCACAAAATCTTTTTGTACTCTGATCAGACTCCGTATTACCGTCTATTTGTGTTTTTTGAAAAATAGTCCATTGAAAGCCAAAACTGTCTGCATAGTTTGTTTCGGGAGTACATCGGTAGGCGCCTGAGATAAATGGGAAAACGATTTTATCGGTTTCATCTTTCAGCCCTTTAGAATCTTCAATCAAAAGGGTTTTAGTAGTAAAGGGATCTATATAGTGTATTGTCATTTTTATTTAATCCCTTTTAATGTATTGAGTGTATTCAACTGCTCTATCGTATCTACGGCATACCATTCTTTAGGATAAACCTTCGAACAATATAAATTTTCTAACGCCATTAATTGAGTCCAAACGTTATAGAAATCTTCTGTTTGCTCCGTAATCTGATTGATTTTATAAGGATTGATAACTTGAATTCCAGAACAGTAAATAGGAGATTTTTTTACCCTATTCAATTCCAGCACTTTCTGATTTTCATGAAATATATAATCTCCATCAAGCCCTTCTATAGGCGTAACGGGCACTACCATGCATGCGGGGCTTCCATAGGCATAGTATTCCTCGGAGATTATATCCAAATCTAGTTCTACTACATTATCACAGGTAAGTACAAGCGTTGGCTCATCCATATTTTTAATTAGCGTATTGTATATCCACCAAGCATTTCCTTTCCCTTCGGTATTAAAAACCGAATTCACATTTTGCTCAATAACATGTTTCGCTAATTTCGCACCTTTGTAACCAACCGTGATATGAATATTATCAATCTGGCTTTTTAATTTTTTAATCCCAGAGGCAATCAAGGTATCACCATCCAAAATTGCCATAGCTTTTGGAATACTGAGCGTAAGAGGCATCATCCTCATCCCCCTTCCAGCGGCCATAATTAAAGCGTTGTTTATTTTCATTACTGTTTAGGAGGGTTTGAAATTAGTTTGATTATCTCTGCTTCCGTCAGACGTTCCGCATTTTCGGAAGACACTTCGTCTATGAGCTTAGAGTCTTCATTTTTTTCATTAAAATTGATATAATAATGATGAAGATTGTCGATAAAAATCTCTTTCGTATAAGGCAATTCTATTTTACCTACAAGTACTTCGTCAATTTTATCGCCAGGTCTACCTTCAATTTGTTTCCATGGCACATTTTTCAATTTCGACCACGCCTCCAGTATCGTCTGAATCTGTGTCGACTTCATTTTCAAACTCAAAATTCCGCCTCTAAACTCTGAGGCATTATCCATAGCTCTAATAACTAAGTCGGCCGCTTCGTTTACTGAAAATATAAACCGCCTCATTTGAGGTCCCGTAGAGCCTATCAATCCTTCTTTTTCCATTCTTTGCCAGATTGGAAAAACAGACCCCGTTGACCATGCAATATTACCAAACCGAACACTTACAAAATTTGTATCGTTAGAATTGGACAAAGAACTAAACATTCGTTCCATTACTGCTTTAGAGTGTCCGTATATATTCCCTACAGGTGGTGCGGCTTTATCTGTAGAAACGCCTATCACTGTTTTTATTTTATTTTCTATGGCAGCACGTGCTATATTTTGGGAACCAATAATATTCACATCTATACATTCCATTGGAAACCGCTCTGAAATATCTACAAACTTTGTTGCAGCCGCGTGTATAATAATATCCGGCTTAAATTGCCTAATATTATCATAAATAGAATTCATATTCGTAATGTCGAGTGGCGATACAATACAGCCTGTAATTGTTTGTGCCAACTGATTGTTCCCGTTATTACGAGCACCTAAAATTACATTGTATTTATCTTTAAGTTTAAGTGCCAAATGGCGCCCTAAAAAGCCCGAACCTCCTGTAATGAATATTGTTTGCATAATTTAATTAATCGTTTTTTTTAATAAAGCCAACAAAACTGTAACATAAGTACTTTTTTGCAGCAATAGTAGTTTGTTACATTTTACCGCTACCCATAAATTTGCGTACATCTCTTTAGGGTTATTTGCCAACCTTGCCATATAGCTGATGTATAGATATAAAGTGGCCTTTATGTTGTTAAAATATTGTTCATGGTAAACACCCGAAAGATAGCGGTCCTCTTTAATCTTAGCCAACATATACTCCGCCCTAAATTTAGCCTTGTCAATAAAATCATTATTTACAGATCGGGCAGGATGCTCCAATATACCGTTATTTATTTTATCAATTCTTCCCACCTTAGGGTAATGCGCCACCACTCTTAACCAAAATTCATAATCTTCGGTACCTGTTAACACAGGGTTTTCATCCCAATAAATACTGGTATATATATCTCTATGAATAAAATCTCCGATACAAGACAGAAAGTTCCCTTTTGAAATCATTTCTACTGCACTGGGTGAGTGCTTTTGCGGCTTGAATCGAATCCTGTTTTTAGCCTCATTTACTACCTCGCTAAGACTATAAAATATCTTCGACTCCGGATTAGACTGTATAAAATCATACGCATCCTGCAAATTAGTTGGATACATAAAATCGTCAGAGTCTAAAAAGGTTAGAAAAGCGCCCTTCGCTGCTTTCATCCCTGTATTCCGAGATTTGGCTCTTTCGTAATTCTTATCGTGTTTAATAAACGTTATTTGCCCGCTACGAATAAACTTTTCTAAAACTAATTCTGTCTGATCTGTAGAACAATTATCTACTACAATAACTTCATAAGACTTAAATTTTTGATTAAAAACAGTTTCTAGCGTATTTAGAATACAATTCTCTCTATTGTACGTTGGTATTACAATAGAAAAAAAAGGCATATTTGGGTTTTCTATATTACTCATTCAATAAATCAGTATACATCTTTATCGTTTTTTTAGATACCGAAAAGGTATTCATTACCTCTATTTTTAAATTTGTCCCCATCTGACTATACGAGGCATAATTTGCATACAAGTCTACTAAAACCTTGTTAATTTCTTCTCCAGCGTCATTTTGATCCAACAATATACCATTTTTATTAGTTATTATATAATCATCAAAATCTCCTACACCCTTACACGCAATTACTACTTTCTCCAACAACCCCGCTT
>JAYSUZ010000239.1:0-7394 GCA_043718845.1 Cytophagales bacterium | reverse complement strand
TTTGGCAGAAAGGTACTGAATTAGATTGTCTATGAATTTATCAAACACTTTATTATCCTGTGTCTCCATGTATTCATGCTGGCGCCACTGCCAAAGACCTTCTCCTACTATAACTCCTTGCTGCCTGTCTGTACTTGTCACTATAAGTGGTCGAATACTAATTGTATTCCCTATCTTTTGATACATCAATACATCCGCACTTTCTTTCAATGTGTATTCCCCGTAGGCTACCGTAAGCGGGGGATAATTATTAATAATCATTTGCTCTTCTCCATCAGTACTAAAACGATCAAAATTAATATTAAATGCAGCCGTTACTAAGTCTTTCTGTCCCTGACGAGCGTTTATAGTAACCACTTTATTGGCAGTATTAAACAAATTTAAGTTCGATTGATTTCCTACCACGAATAAAACAGAATGATCTTCCTTGCTAATTTTATCGAGTATATTCTTTGCAATCCCGGTATAATCGGGTAATTGGTACAAAATAATTAAATCGTATTTATCTTCTTTGTAGTCGCTAATACCAGGAATATAAAGTCTAAATTCATAATTTTCTTTTTTCTCTATAGCCGCTCGTATCGCTTTTATATCGGGATGAGGAGAAGCTGCCACCAACAATATTTTTTCTTTGTTTTCAATAACATCCACAAAAGCATGCGCTGCATTGTTGCGTAATGTAAATTCACCTTTGAGCGACACCACTTCTACTGTATAATGCTGCATTCCTACTTCAGGAGAAGAGGTGTAAAATTCAATTTTAGTAATCCCACCATCCGAACGAAACGCAATAACTTTACTTTCAATTGTCTTGCCGCCTTTTTTGAGATTCACTTGGGTAGTTTTTCCTACAAACCCTTTATTGTAAACTTCCACTACTATAGGAAATTTGTTATTTTTATAAGATAGTTTATTGTAAATTATATTCTTCAAATTCAAATCAATTTTAGGCACGGTATCTCCAATTCCAGCAGTATGGATAGGAAAATTATAATGTGTAAAATTAGGCGCAGCACCTTGATTGTATATACCATCTGAAAGAAGTACTACTCCAGCCAAATTCCTGTTTTCGTAGTTTGATTGAATGTTATTCAACAACGTACTTAAGTTAGAAGAAGCGAAATTAAAGCGTTCTTCTTTCAGCTTATCAACCGTTCCAATATTATCGAAGGTTTGAATTGACACTTCTATGGAAGCATCTTCCAATCGCTCTTTCAGAGCGATTAAATCTTGTTTTAATACCGCAATTTTTTCTGGTGTCGAAGTAAGTGCTACCGATTGTGAATTGTCCAATGCAAGCACTACTGTTGGTTTCTCGGTATAATTCTTGAAATATTTAATAAGCGGACCTAACAATAAAAAAGCTAAAAACGTCACCAACAAAAACCGAAGTCCTGCCAAAAAATAATTTGTATTTTTACTCCAAGGAGCCTTTTTTTGGTATAAAAAATAAGCATATCCTAACCCTGCTAGAAGGCATAAAATAAAAAACCAGAGCGAATATTGGGTCAATAGTTTGTACATGAATAATAGTATAAATTTTCAGGTTAGTGTGATAAATATTTTTAATATAGCACACCAACCTGAAAAAGTAAAATTAAGTAAGCATTCCTCCACACACTTGGAGTACTTGCCCTGAAATATAGGTAGAATTATCAGAAGCGAAAAATACTACACAATCTGCTACTTCTTCTGCTTTCCCAGCTCTTCTTAGTGGAATACCTTTTTCCCACTGTTCTTTCACTTTGGGATCAAGTACAGCAGTCATTTCTGTTTCTATGAAACCAGGTGCAATAGCATTACAACGAATGTTGCGAGAACCAAGTTCTTGTGCGACCGATTTTGTAAAACCAATCATACCCGCCTTAGACGCTGCATAGTTGGCCTGCCCAGCATTACCACTCACTCCTACTACAGACGTGATATTTATAATAGAACCTTTTTTCTCTTTCATCATCGGTTTGATGACTGCTTTTGTAAGGTTAAACGCAGATTTAAGGTTTACACGAATTACTTCATCCCATTGATCTTCGCTCATTCTCATAAGAAGTCCGTCTTTGGTAATACCTGCATTGTTCACCAGCGCATCTATTTTGCCAAATTCCGTTACTACATTCGTAATCAATTCTTCGGCAGAAGCATAAATAGAAGCATCTGAACGATACCCTTTTGCATTAACACCTAAGGCTTTTAATTCATCTTCTAATGCCTGACCTTTTTCAACGCTAGACAAGTAAGTAAAGGCTACATTCGCACCTTCTTGAGCACATTTTAGTGCAATGGCACGTCCGATACCTTTAGAAGCACCTGTAATCAACACATTTTTACCTTTTAATAAAGTCATAATCTGATAACTGTTTTACTGTTTAAAAATTTTAAGCTTGTAAAGATATAAATAAAGTGGGAAAAGTGAGGTTTTAGAGAACATAGATATATTTTAGACTAGTCTAAAATATAATTTATATTTATTTAATATTAAATTGTATATTTGATAAATAAAAAATTAAACATACCTAAATATGAGTAAACTATTCCTATTATTATTACTTACAATATCCTCGCAAACTGCTATTTATGCTCAAAAAAAATCTATCTCAGGCAATATAACATCAAATAATATACCTGTAGAAAATATCATAGTAACGTTAAAAGGGACTTTTTTTGAAGTTTCAACGGACGTAAAAGGCGCTTTTACGTTTTTCGATATTCCTATTGGCAATTATACACTAGAAATACGTTCGCTGGAACATGAGTATTATTCAAAAAAAATAATAGTAAAGAAAGAAGAAGACACTTACGTAAAAATAATACTAACCGAATTAATTCATCCCACGGAAGAAATAGTTATTACAGGAACGATGAAAGAAACGAGTAAATTGAATAGTCCTATTGCAGTAGAAGTTTATTCATCTCAATTTTTCAAAAAACAACCTTCCCCAACTATTTTTGAAGCACTTTCTATGGTAAATGGCGTGCAACCTCAACTCAACTGTAGTGTTTGCAATACCGGAGATATACATATAAACGGGATGGAAGGGCCTTATACCATGGTGCTTATAGATGGCATGCCTATAGTAAGTTCCCTTTCCACCGTCTACGGTCTGAGTGGCATTCCAAATAGTCTTGTACGCCGTATTGAAGTAGTAAAAGGTCCAGCCGCTACCCTATATGGTTCGGAAGCAGTTGGAGGACTTATTAATATAATAACCAAAGACCCTCTTACTACGCCTAAATTACAAGTAGATGTAATGAGTACCACCTATCAAGATTTAAATTTGGACGTTTCTGGAAGAGCTAAAATTAGAAAAATAACAGGATTACTCGGTGCAAACTATTATACGTTTACTAAACGTTGGGATCTGAACAAAGACAATTTCACAGATGTAACCTTACAAAATCGAATTTCAATCTTCAACAAATGGAGCCTAACAAGAAAGAATGACCAAAAAGCTAGTCTCGCTATTCGTTATGTATACGAAAATCGCTTTGGTGGCGAAATGCAATGGAACACAAAATGGAGAGGCTCTGACAGTATATATGGAGAAAGCATTTACACAAAAAGGTGGGAATTGATAGGTAATTATCAACTGCCTATCAATAAAGAAAAAATAACGCTTCAATACTCCTTTAATAACCATAATCAAAATTCCTACTACGGCAATATACCCTACAATGCCTTACAGCAAACAGCCTTCACTCAATTACTCTGGGATAAAAAAATAGGAATAAGACATGACCTACTCGTAGGACTACCTTTTCGTTACATTTATTATGATGACAATACAATTGCTACAAAAGATACGAATACTGTAAATCCGAAAAATAGACCTTCGAAAACTATATTACCTGGCATATTTATACAAGACGAAATAAAATTGACAGAAAAATTCACGACCCTCGCAGGCATTCGTTATGACCATCACAATATACATGGAAAAATAATTTCCCCTCGACTGAGTTTTAAGTATTCTCCCAACAAAAGCAACACATTCCGACTTACAGGAGGAAATGGATTTAGGGTAGTTAACTTATTTACGGAAGACCATGCCGCATTGACCGGCGCAAGAAAAGTAGAAATAAAAGAAGCACTAAAACCAGAAAAATCGTGGAATGTAAACCTTAACTATACAAAATTCATCAATCACAAATTTGGATATATAGGAATAGACGGCAGTTTGTTTTACACCTATTTTACCAACAAAATAGTGGGCGACTTTCTAACCAATCCAAATAAAATAATATACGACAACTTAAAAGGATACGCTGTTTCTAAAGGGGCTACGATAAATATAGATTTCTCTTTTAACGCTGGACTTAAACTAATTGCAGGTATTACATTAATGGATGTATACCAAATAGAAAAAGACAGTGTGGGTGAAATGAAACAAGAACCTCAATTATTCGCTCCCAAATTTTCTGGTACTTACCAATTAAGCTATACGTTCAAAAAAAATGGGCTTAGTATTGACTACACTGGAAGAGTGAATGGACCAATGTATTTACCCATAGTAGAAAATGATTTCCGTCCTTCTTTATCTCCATGGTTTGACATAACAAACATTCAGGTAACTAAAAAATATCGAACGATAGAAATATATGCTGGGGTGAAAAATCTATGGAACTTTCTCCCTAAAAATCCAATACTTCGCCCTAATGATCCTTTTGATAAAAACATCGCAGTCAATAATCCAAACGAATACACCTTTGACACAAGTTATAATTATGCGTCAATGCAAGGGATTAGAGCATTTTTGGGTATACGGTGTATAATTAAATAACATCATTCAAATCGAAAATAAAATCCATCAATTTGATTTCTATAAACAAGTTATCAAATAAAAGAGAAAAGATAAATACCTTTCCCTTTTTGCTTTCTGCTTAAAACCCTTAAATTTACGCTGCATTAAAGCAAATTATTAAACAATTTTACATAAATGTCTGCAAAATACGATGTTATAGTAGTAGGTACTGGCCCGGGTGGTTATGTAGCCGCTATAAGAGCTTCTCAGCTTGGAAAAAAAGTGGCGGTAGTGGAGAAAGCCGAATTGGGTGGTATTTGCCTCAATTGGGGTTGTATTCCTACAAAAGCATTATTGAAAAGTGCGCAGGTATTTGAATACATCAAACACGCTAAAGACTACGGTATCAATGTAACTGGAGCCGAAGCGGATTTTACGGCAGTAGTAAAAAGAAGCCGTGACGTAGCAGCAGGAATGAGTAAAGGAATTCAATTTTTGCTTAAAAAAAATAAAATAGACGTCATCGCTGGTTTTGCGAAACTAAAGCCAAGCAAACAAATAGAAGTAACCGACGATAAAGGAACAAAAACGATTTACGCTGCCGACCATATTATTTTGGCTACAGGTGCGCGTTCTAGAGAGTTGCCAAATCTAAAAATCGACAACGATAAAGTAATCGGTTACCGCAAAGCTATGGTTTTGGAAAAAAGACCAGACAGTATGGTAATCGTAGGTTCTGGCGCTATAGGCGTTGAGTTCGCTTACGTATACAACGCGATGGGCACAAAAGTAACCATCGTTGAATTTATGCCCAACATCGTTCCGGTAGAAGATGAAGAGGTTTCCAAAACACTTGAAAAAGAATTTAAAAAATCAGGCATTACCATCATGACCAGCTCTTCGGTAGAGTCGGTCGATACGAAAGGTAAAACGTGCAAAGTAACTGTAAAAACAGCTACAGGTATTGAAATAATAGAATGTGATATCGTACTTTCAGCGGCAGGTGTTACCACCAACCTAGAAGGTATCGGACTTGAAGACGTTGGTGTTGCTACCGACAAAGGAAAAGTTTTAGTAGACGATTATTACAAAACAAATATTCCAGGTGTTTATGCTATTGGCGATATTGTAAAAGGCCCTTCATTGGCACACGTTGCCTCTGCGGAAGGTATTATCTGCGTAGAGAAAATCTGCGGACAAAATCCTGAGCCTTTAGACTACGGTAATATACCAGGCTGTACGTATTGTTCTCCCGAAATTGCTTCGGTAGGAATGACTGAAAAAGCGGCGAAAGAAAAAGGCATAGAAGTTAAGATTGGAAAATTCCCATTCTCTGCCTCTGGAAAAGCCAGTGCAGCGGGAGCGAAAGAAGGTTTTGTAAAATTAATTTTCGATGCCAAATACGGCGAGTTGCTAGGCGCACACATGATTGGCGCAAACGTTACAGAAATGATTGCAGAGATTGTAGCCATCAGAAAACTGGAAACGACTGGTCATGAAATTATAAAAACGGTACACCCACACCCAACCATGTCAGAAGCCATAATGGAGGCTGCGGCGGTGGCTTATGGAGAGGTGATACATTTGTAAGGAGAATTCAAGAAAATAAAAAAAGCCAGACCTAGATAGTGTCTGGCTTTTTTTATTGCCGTTGTTTGTGTCTATCTTACCAATTGATAGTCGTTAATTAATAATTCAGCAGAAAGATTCAATCTTGAAGTCAATTTTCGAATCATCTCAACGGTCAATTTGCGCTTGCGATTCAATACTTCCGAAACTCTACTCTTCCCTCCTATCGCGTCTGCCAAATCAATCTGCTTTAATGACAATTCTTCCATTCTGATTTTAATAGCTTCTATTGGATCTGGTGCTTCAATAGGATAAAACTTTTTTTCATACTCGTCAATTACCAATCCGAGTATATCGGCTTCATCGCTTTGCGGAGTTCCCTGCAATGCATCAAAGATTACTTCCAGTCTCTTCAAGGCTATGATATAATCTTCTTTTGTTTTTATAGGCTTAATTTTCATTTTTTTAACGTTAAATCGTGTTTGCATCAATCTTATCGTACTCGCTATGAGAACCAATAAATCTGATAAAGTAGTATATCTTTATGAGTTAAAAGCATTTCACGAAGCGTTGTAAATATACGGATAATTCGAATGTTTACTTCAATTGCCCTTTCACTATTCAATACATAAGAGAGCATAGTAACGCCTTGCTCCTTAAAACAAAAGGGCATAGCGTGAACGTATTAGCCCCTATAAATCTAGTCAAGTAGTCTTAAAAACAATCAATATAAATAACTTAAAAAAATGTGTAGAAAATTGTAATTAATTTAATCGGTTTATTGGGGCTAATACACCTCTGTTGATATAGAATTGAATTTTTACGAAAACAAAAAAGGTATCATGCATATTGACGGAGGGTTGATCGATTTTGCCAATGCATTTAGAGACGCCCCAATTCAAAAAGTACAAGAATTTAAATATAAGGTAGAAAAAGATTCCATTTTATATTTATAGTAATAATGAATCAAAAGAACATTCGCCCCCCTTGGGCATACGCGTCAACTTAATTCTTTTTCTTTTTGATTAGCAATGATTTAACTTTTTTTACACGTTTTAATATGAATGTGTTCCTGTCATGAATTAA
>JAYSUZ010000238.1:0-3365 GCA_043718845.1 Cytophagales bacterium | reverse complement strand
AATTTATCCAAATAAATGAGTCAATATATCAAACTCATCAGAAAAGCAAAACAGCGCTTCGTAAAATAAAACGAAGCCCCCATTTTAGGATTGTTGTTTATGCTGTGTTTTATATTAGCTAGTAAAATTGAGGCATCTACTCTGCACAAGCCGGAGGCTTATAGAATAGTTAGCACGAGGCGCAACCTCGCGCCATCGGAGCATAGGTGAAGATACCAGCCATGGACTAAACCCCAAACTTTAAACTTTAAATTTTCAACTTTAAACCCTTAACTTTAAACTCTTAACCCTTAACTTTAACCCCTAACCTTCACGAATATAAAAATGAAACTATCCGCAGGGGCGAAAATGATGTTCTTTTCTATTGTATCATTTTCGCTGATGCACCTTTGTGTAAAAGCGATTCCTTCTATTCCAGTACATCAGGTTATCACCTTTCGATCTTTATTTTCGATTGTAATTTGTATCTATACGTTACGCAAAAATAATATTCTTTTTTGGGGAAACAACAAGCCACTGCTTCTTGCGAGAGGGCTGGTGGGAACGCTTTCTTTGTTTTGCTTTTTCTATTCTATCCAGCACCTGCCGCTTGCTACAGCGGTTACGATTGCTAATCTCATTCCGCTTTTTGCGCTTATATTAGCCGCTCTTTTTCTTAAAGAAAAAATAGCAGGGCTACAATGGCTGTTCTTTTTCGTCTCGTTTCTAGGAGTATTTATTATCAAAGGGTTTGACAGTCGGATAGCACTAGAAGAGTTGGGGATTGCCTTATTGGCTGCTTTTTTTACGGCTTGCGCGCATTTTTTGGTGCGCAAACTGCGGGACACCGATCATCCTGCTGTTATTATATTTTATTTTCCATTGGTTACACTTTCGCTTGTAGGGCCTTATACTGCCTTTCATTGGGTAAGTCCGGATGTCTTTGAATGGGTTATGCTTATATTGATAGGTGTATTCACTCATATTGGACAGGTATACCTTACGCATGCTTATGCCAAAGAAGAGGTATCTGGAGTGACGGCTATTTATTATTTTGGAATTATTTTATCTCTTTGTTACGGCTACTTATTCTTTGGCGAAGTTTATGATTATGTATCTTTTGCAGGAATGTTACTTATACTAGTGGGAATTTTGCTGAATGTATATTATAAAAATGCTAGACAAAATAAAGTCTGATATTTTTACTAGCTTAGGGTTTATAATAAGTCTGTAATCAATATGAGTGAAAGCCTGTTAAATGAAATGATTCCAAAAACAACGTTGCATCTTATTCATTACGATCAGCAGGTATATGAAGAAGCGGGTATTACAAACCTCTCGGAAATCAATGCCTACCTTGAAAAGCCTGCCGTAACCTGGTTGGATATTGACGGTACGCAATGCAATAATACCATAAAATTTCTTACCGATAAACTAGGGCTTCATGGCCTTTTGGTAGAAGATATTCATCACCATGACCACCGACCCAAAATAGACGAATACGATAACCACGTTTTCGTGATGGTAAAAATGCTTGATTTTGACGATCTAACGCAACAAATAAAATCAGAACAGGTCAGTTTTATCTTGGGTAAAAATTACCTTATTTCTATCCAAGAAACAGGAAAAAAAGGGGATATATTTGAACCAATCAGAGCACGTATAAAGAGTAGTCAAAGTAAACATCGAAAGTTTGGAGCAGATTATTTATTGTATAGTTTGTTGGATATTATTATTGACCATTATTTTGTAATTCTAGAAAAGATAGGCGAGAAGATAGAAGCATTAGAAGACGATGTTCTGTACCGACCTACTGCAAAAACGTTGAATGAGATTTATGTATTGAAACGAGAACTTATACAGCTAAGGCATTCGGTTTGGCCCCTGCGGGAGGTGTTGAATAAACTGGATAAGGACGATTCTGATTTTGTAAAACCATCTATTCATTTATATATTCGAGAGTCCTATGACCATTCTATACAAGTGATAGAAACATTGGAATCGTACCGTGATATTTTATCTGGACTGATTGATATTTATCTTTCCAGTCTGAGCAATAAAATGAATTCTATCATGAAAGTGCTCACGGTTATTTCTACCATATTTATGCCGCTTACCTTTATTGTAGGTGTTTATGGAATGAATTTTAAAAATATGCCAGAGCTGCTCCTTCCAAATGGGTATTATGCTGTGCTGTCTATTTGTGCGCTTATTGCGGGCGCAATGATCGTTTATTTTAAGAGAAAAGAGTGGCTCTAACCCTCCAAGCGTATGGTTATCGGCTAAAAGAGTAGTATCGGAGCTGCACTGATTACAAAAACCTTGTTATATTTGTTTTTCCTAAGAACCCCGTACCCTAAAGGTGCAAAACAGGGTGCTTCTATGGGTATAGACGTTCACCGTAAACCGTTATAAAAAATGTATTTATTTAGTATTACAATCAATATCGAAGATTCTTTCAGAGAGGAGTGGCTTGCTTGGGTCACTCAGAAATTGCACGTATTGCTGGAAGATAAAGCCCTTGTACAGGACTTTCGATTGTTGAAAATTTTATCCGAAGAGCCTAATAATGGTTCTACCTATTCTTTTCAATATGCACTAGCCACCGTTGAAGCCTTAGCCGTGTTTGGGGAACACTATGACCAATCGATAGCGCTTGGGATGTACCGTCTTTATAAGGACAAATTTGTAGAGTTTAGAACTCAGTTAGAAATTGTAGATTGGAAATTTTTGTAACAAATATCCCCAGTTGTTACGTATAACTATCTTTTAAAACGTTAATACACGAAAAATGTCCAAAGTTGTTTTGTTGATAGAAAATTTGGGAGAAGTAGAGCGCGCTGGAGCATTGAATCCTATTCGTGCGCTTTCTAACCTGAACGTAGTAGAAATTAAGGAGCGGATTATGGATAAAAATCCGCTCGCCGAATTTGTGATAGATGGAGAAAACCATGCTCATAAAGTAAAACTAATTTTACAATGGCTTGGGTTAGCAGAACAGAAGAAATTAAAATTGCGCATTTACGAAGTAAACGACGAAGATAATTTCCTTACCATGGGCGATACCAGTTCTTATGAAATCGATAAAGCTACCTTGTTGAGCTTTATTTAAGAACTTGTATCCAGCCTTTAAACGATTTTTTGTCTTGCGTTTTATCTTCTAATAAGTAATAATAAACACCTTCTCCCAGTCCAGCACCAGTCCATTCATTGGTATAGTCTGTTTTTGTATAGACCAATTCGCCCCAGCGGTTGTATATTTTTGCATCAAATAGACCGGGTGCATTTCCTACACTCCATTCATCGTTCATGTGATCGCCGTTGGGGCGAATTGGTCTATACAAAAACAGACTATACCAATGAATGGACTGGTGCTGGACTGGGAG
>JAYSUZ010000237.1:0-3370 GCA_043718845.1 Cytophagales bacterium | reverse complement strand
TTACCTCAAATCGATTTAGTTTTAAGGGCATAAAATCATTTAATAGTTTTCGAAAATCGGCAGTGTCTTTTTTTACATCACCAAGCTCAACTCTATTTCTTGTAAATAGTATTTCAGGAGAGTCAAAAAATATTTTTCCAACAATTGATTTATGTAAGAGAGCCTCCCATTCAATAGATAAGTCTATTTTTTTAGATTTTAAAAATACAGTCTGTTTCTTTGAAACGGAATCAACTTTATTTATATAAATAGTTTTGATAACATAAGCCCCTCTGTAGAGTGACAGGTCTATCGTCTCAATATGTCCATAGTAGCCGTCCATTGCAGCTAGTCGTTTATTGGAATAATATAGAACAATATAAGGTAATGCTAGTCGAATCAAAATTAAAAAGAAGATGATTCCAAGGGGGATGCTGTATTTCTTTTTCATGCAAGTAAGCGGTATATAAAATCTATCACAAAGCGCACATATCTATTGACTATATATCAAATGTCGGTTTATTAATATATATAATTATTGCAAAATTTTAAAAAAAAGTTGCATAATTTTCCTTACTAAAACAGATTCTATTTATTGTAGGATGATGTGATTTATTTGTAATTTATAATTCGTGCTCTGTGGCACAATAATACAAATAACTATTCCTGCTATTTGGGAAGTAACGAAAGCAGACGGTACATTGGTAGATAGTGGCTATTATGCTATTATTTTAAACGACAAAAAACTAACGAGTCTTACTATTGTTAAACAAAATCATAAGAAAATTTACAATACATGCTTGCCAACTAGAGAAAGGTGCATGGTCAATTATTCACGTTTTAGACGTAATATAATGTTATAACTAATTTATTTCCCTCTTACATTATTTTTTTACAAAAATCTGCTCGAAATCTTCTGGTACTTTTACTTCCCAAAGAGAACCATTCTTTGTAATAGGAATAGCAACGCCGTCCACAAAACACTCCTTAGGTTTGAACGGAAGCCCGTGAATAATTACGTTATAGACTTTATAACTCGTGGTATAACCTTTGTGAGCGGAGGATTGAGAAAGATTAAAGGCTTCTTTACTGCCAGAAAGTTGGAATGTTTTTTCGTTGTATACGCCATCTTTATAGTCGTAGCCATCGCCTGCATCTTCGTATAACGTAGAAATTTTCATTTTTTCATCGAAGTAAGCATGCAGTGTTAGCTCTTCCACTAGGAACTCCCCTACATACTGCATAAGTGGATACATAGGGAGTACCGCTCCAGCTCTTACGTATATTGGAATAATATTGATAGGCGCTTCAGCCCATACTTCATTACTACCTTCTACAAATTCATTGTCCCAGAAATAATACCAATTCCCTTCCGGTAGGTACAACCAGCGGCCGTCGATGTCTTCTTGCATGATAGGACATACAAGTAAATTGTCGCCCACTCCAAATTCATCTTGTCGGAAATGTGTTTCATTGTCCAGCTGATCGAGAAAAGAAAGAGGTCTCAATGCCGGAGTTCCATTCGTTACATGTTGCCAAAATGTAGTGTAGAAATAAGGTAATAGTTTGTACCGTAATTCAATAAAAGTACGCGCTATTTCTTCTACCTCTTCTCCAAACGACCACGGTTCTTGGTCGCCATGATCGCCAGAAGAATGGGTACGACAGAATAGGTGAAATATTCCCAATTGAATCCAGCGGGCATAAAGTTCTCCCGTAGGCGTTTGAATAAATCCTCCGATATCAGAACCGCAAAATGAAACGCCTGTGATACTTAACCGCTGACACTGACGGTTAGCAATAGCAAGGTGCTCCCAACTTGCCAGGTTATCACCTGTCCAAACAGAAGAGTAGCGTTGTACACCTGAATAACCGGAGCGGGTAATAACAAAAGGTCTATTGGGTTTTGCAAATTTCTTTACGCCTTCATACGTAGCGCGAGCCATTTGCATTCCATATATATTATGTGCTTTACGGTGGCTACAAGGATCTCCATCGTAATCGTGGCGTACATCATAGGGCATTGTTTCGGTTTCAAATACGGCAGGTTCGTTCATGTCGTTCCATACGCCTTTTACGCCTGTTTCAATAAGTCCTTCAAAAAGATCTGCCCACCATACTCTTACAGCTGGATTAGTAAAGTCAGGGAAATTACAATCGCCTGGCCATACTTTGCCTTTCATGAGTGGACCGTCCATACGTTTGCAGAAAAAACCATTTTCGAGTGCTTGGTTATAAACCCAATACGTATCGTCGATTTTTATTCCGGGGTCTATAATTACAATCGTTTTAAAGCCCTGTTCCGCCAGCTCTTTTATCATCTGCTTGGGGTTGGGGAAATAGGTTTTGTTCCATGTAAAACAACGGAACCCATCCATATAATCAATGTCAAGATAGATACTGTCGCAAGGGATTTTTCGGTCTCTGAATCCGTCACAGACTTCTTTTACTTTCACTTCTGGGTAATAGCTCCATTTGCACTGATGGTAGCCTAATGCCCATAGCGGAGGCAACTCTGGCTTCCCTGTCATGTGGGCATACGTTTCGGATACTTCCATCATGTCTGGGCCATAGATGAAATAATAATTCATCTCGCCACCCTGTCCCCAAAAGCTTGCTACATTTTTGCGTTCTAAGCCAAAATCGAAAAAACTCCGAAAAGAATTATCAAAGAAAATTCCATAAGAAATCTTATGATGAAGTCCTATAAAGAAAGGGATATTTTTATAAATAGGATCGGTATCTTTTCCAAAGGCATAAGTATCTTTCCCCCACATTTCCAGTCGTTTTCCTCGCAAGTCAAGGTCGGTAGGCTTATCGCCTAGACCAAAGAAATGTTCGCCACTTTGTACTTTTCTTGTTACGATAGAAATATTTCCCCCATGTTTTATATGTTCTTCATAGTGAAATCCTTTTTCGTCTTCTGAAATCAGTACACCATTTCTATCAAGAATTTTTACGTGCAAGTCTTTCTTTCCAATGCTGCATTCTAAAAAAGAAGTCAATATAAGAAATTCATTCTCTTCGTCTAGCAGTTCTAGGCTGCTTAGTTCTCCTTTGTATTCATGAGCGTTGGAATAGGAAAAGTCGCGCATGAATATACCGTCTGTAGCATATCGAAATCGAATTACCTTGTCACTTTTTATACTTACTTCTAGTACTAGTTTATTAGCACATTTAAAATAAAAATTAGTACCTTCTCTTTTCCAACTCACTACTTCTGCTGGAAACCCTTGTGTGGCCACTTGTTCTTGACCTAGATTCATGTAGCTTTCCATACCCTATTTTTTTTATTTTATTCTAACCAGGTTTCCCATCAATCTCACACAGTTTGATGGCTTCTTGAAGATTACCTCGAGTAAGCATGTACGTGAGTTTTTCGAGTCTTTCA
>JAYSUZ010000236.1:0-3386 GCA_043718845.1 Cytophagales bacterium | reverse complement strand
GGGTATACCCACCATGGAATACGTGCAATAAAATCTATTAGAGCGTTCATAACATCTATTTATTTTTTGATACCGATAGTTAGCAATTAATTTCAATTAAAAAACGTACAAAAGAGAGAAAGGTTGTACTATAGACAAGTTAGAGGCTATAATTTTGGCTTGTGTTGCATGTCTAGCAACAGGCATCCAGTGTATTTTTGGCTGTATAAATGGTTTTAATTTATCTTTTATCAATAAGTAATTGAATTTATAAAGCTAATTTACTAATTTGTACCCTTAGAAACTTCCAAACCTGTTAATTTAGTATACATGAAAAAAATAGTTTATAGCATTCAGTTGCTTTCGATTTCAGTACTTTTTTATTCCTGTGGGGCGCCAGAAAAGGCTACTACCCTTATTGATTCTATTGCTTCTGTAAATCCTTATGCTCCAATAGATAAAGGGAAAGGTATTTTTGCTTTCGATTTCAATGGGATTTATTTTGAAGCAGACGCCAATAATGCAGGGCGGATAAGTATTTTTTCGCTGGGAGGAAAAAATATGCTGAGTGGCAAAGAAATAAATGCAACGAATTGGGGCACATCACTTTGGCCTAGCCCTCAAAGTGCTTGGGGGTGGCCACCGTCAAAAGAACTGGATGTAAAACCGTATAAGGGTGGGATAAAGGAGGATCTTCAAAGTATAGAATTGATTTCGGAGCAAGATTCTATGTTGGGTATTGTTTTTACAAAAAATTACAAAGTTAGTCCACAGGACACCTCCATTGTGGTGACCTATACAATTATGAATAATGCCCTAAAAACACAGTCCTTAGCGCCATGGGAAATAAGCCGTGTGGCACCAGGGGGACTTACGCTTTATCCAACAGGACAAGGCGCGAAGCAAAATTTATTAGCAAAGTTGATGGTTGATAAAGAAGGTATTACATGGTTTGCGTACGATTCTGCTGCAATGAATTTCAAACCCAGCGATGTACCCAAGTTGATGCATGACGGCGCAGAAGGTTGGTTGGCACAAGTAAATGGAGGGTTGCTTTTGATTAAAAAATTCGTAGATGTATCTGTTGCCAAAACAGCACCAGGCGAAGGAGAGATTGAGTTTTATGCCAATCCTGATAAGTCTTATATTGAAATAGAGCAACAAGGGGAATATACTTCTTTAGAACCTGGCAAATCGTTGAATTGGGAAGTGAAATGGTACCTGAGAAAATTGCCAGAGGGCGTAAAAGCAGAAGTTGGGAACAAGGCATTGGTCGAATTTATAAGGAGTGTAGTGAACTAATAGGATTGGGTGAGACAAGCATCCATGGTGTAATGTCATAGTAGTATTTAGCTAATATGCATTACACCATGACTAAATGCATTTAAAATGGGGTAGGAGGTAACCTAAATAGCAGTTTTTCGTAAAAGGGAAGGACTTACCTTATTTAAAGTATTACCTATTTAAAGAGTCCTTTATGAAGAAAATATACTATTTTACGTTGCTATTCTTATTTTTCCAAGGGAATGTTTTTTCTCAATACGACAACAGATTGGTTATAAATAATCTTGTAGTATTCGCTAACGATGGCGAACTTTTCACACTTATTTTGAATGGCGTTAAACAGAATCAGACGCCTGACACCCGTGTAAGGGTAACGGATTTAAACCTTAAAGTATATAAAGTAAATCTACTCTTTGAGAATAAAAAACTGAAGTCACATACTACCACACTTACATTTTTTAGTACAAATAGAGAGTGTGTTTTTGCGTTGAATGGACACGGGAAAAAGCATACAATGGATTATCTTACAGACACTCCTATTAATGAAATTCCTGAAGAAAAGAGTGAGCCAAAGGCGGATGTTCCTGTGGTGAAATCCACTACTATTACCGCTACGAATACACCACCCGTAACGACTACTGCTCCTCTTGCCACTCCTACACCTTCCCCTAGTAAGGACAATATGTCTATTAAGACAGGTAAAGGCGATTTGGATCTAGGGTCTGGGGGCGTAAAAATCAATACACATGGCGTGAATCTAGGGGTGAATCCAAAGACTAAAACAGCAGAAAGTTCTGTTACGGTTTTGGGTACTACAGTGGCCTTGAATAAATCACTTAAAACAGGTTGTTCGTCTCCTATGTCAGGCTTAGATTTTGAGGAAAGTAAAAAAGGTATCGTAAGCCAGCCGACGGATAGTACAAAGATGCTTGCGGCGGTAAAAGTTATCAATGCCAATTGTATGCTAACGGCACAAGTAAAAGAAATCACCACGCTTTTTGAAACGGATTTGAATAAATTGCACTTTGCCAAAAAAGCCTATGCACACACTTCTGACCTAAGTAAATTTGGACAACTAGAGGATACGTTCACAAGCGCACAAGGAAAGAAAGATATGCATGATTTTATAAAGAGTCAGAAGTAAGTAGAGTATGCTATTTCATTTCACAATCTGCAGCCAGCCTTTATAAGAGTCTCTGCTTTTTTTGGATAATGCATAATAATAAAGCCCTTCTTCCAGTTGCTGCCCATTCAGTTCGTTGTGGTAGTCGTTGGATTGAAATACGCGGTCTCCCCAACGGTTAAATACTTCCAGCTTCCATTGCCCATCTTCGATACAGGAAATGACGAGCATTTCGTTAATTCCGTCATTGTTAGTCGTGAGTAGGTTTGGGATGGAAGGCGTGCAGCAAGAAATGGTTACAATGTTTTTTGTAGCGGTGAAAGTGCCACATTGATTCATAGCAGTTACATGATAGGTTCCTGCGGTTGTGGCGGCATAGGTCGTTTTAGAACTCCCATCCTGCCATTTGTAGATATAGCTAGATGGAAGAGACAACCATAAAGTGTCATGAAAACATAATAAAGTATCGTTGCCTAAATTAATAATAGGTAGAGGCTTGTAATTAATAACAATCGTATCTCTTCTTGTACACGCCGCTAATGTTACTTTTATTGAAATAGTATCCCGTGAAATAGTATCCTGTTTATTAACTACATAATACGAAGCGGTGGAACTGTCTTGCCATAAATAAGTTGCGCCCACATTAAAAGCATTCAGTTGCAAGGTATTTTTTTCACAAAGTAGAGTATCCTTTCCTAAATTAACAATCGGCACTGGACTGCTGGAACTATATTGAATAGAATCTCTTACGGTACATACACCTACCGTTACGTCTACCCAATAAACTTGAGCATCTAATATTTGCAATAGAGGAGAAGTAGAGCCGTCTTTCCATTTGTAAGTAGCGCCAGCATTAGAAGCATCCAGAAAGACATTCGGAAAAATATCGTAGCACAAAGTAGTATCTTCTCCAAGATTCACTAGTGGAGGTTTCTGAAAATTCAGAATAATCGTATCCTTAACAGTATTGCAGGTGTTGCTGATTTCAAGCCAAATGGTA
>JAYSUZ010000235.1:0-7457 GCA_043718845.1 Cytophagales bacterium | reverse complement strand
ACCGCCACTAAGGTATATGGATTGTCGGACAAACAGAACGATTTTCTGCTGTTAAAAGAGGCTACCGGAGGCGCAGTGGTATAGGAACTTGCTCTGGTGCTGAACGTAGTAATACATGAACCTGGGGCGCAAGTATTAGAGTTGAACTCATAAAATAAATCAAATGATCCAGAAAGAGGGAAGCTAAGCACTATGGCCGAATCCGATAGGTAGCTAATAATATTGATATTGCCAGAATAATTCCATGTACCTGATCCCGCAATTCCATTTGCGCCCTTAATACCTACTATTGTATCGTATGGACTATTGGTGCAATAGCTTGACTCAAGACCCAAAATACTACCACTCTGAGGAACTACTACTACAGAAGCCGAAACGGTATCTTTACATCCGCTAAGGTTGGTATAGTAAGCGTAGATAGTATGGGGACCAACTCCAGCTGCAAGTGGATTAAATACTGTTCCACTCACCGCTGTTCCTCCAAAAGAATATCCTCCTCCTGATGGAATACCAAGAGCGTTTAAAGAAACATTGGATACGGTAGAGGAATAACCAGGCGACAACCCAATGAAATTTACAGTTGGCTTGTTAAGTAGAATAGTAGAATGTGATTTGCCGAATGAACACCCACTAGCAGAATACGTATAGGTGATATTTTTTGTGCCAGAAGCGCCTGCTTTTTTTGGGTTAAACCAAAATACGCCTCCTCCTGCATTGTATATTCCAGCGCCTGTAATAGTGCCGCCTGTGGGAGTAGGTACTAATAAAGTAGAATCTCCATTAATACAATATTGAGCGTTTAGGCCAGTGAAATCAGGTGCCGCCTGAGTGATATTCAAGTACCCAATGTCAGAAACTACAGGGCTCGAGCAGCTGGTAGCATCTATAGAACATCGATAAGAGTAGCCATTCATTGCTAACGTTGCATTTGATAGGGTCAACGTAGCGCTCGTAGCGCCGCTATAAGTGGCGTTGTTGGAAAGAGTGCTCCATCCTGCACCATTGTTTACTTGCCATTGATAAGAAGAAGCGTAGTCTGCCGTAATAGAAAACGTAGTATTGTTGGTAATACAGATAGTTCTATTTTGTGGTTGGCTGGTAATTTTAGCAAATCCATTTACCGTTAGCGTAGCGGTGCTCGAAGAGATGGTACTTCCTGAACAACCACCCGTGTAGTTGCAAAGAAATTGTGTATTGTTGTCTGTGGCAGCAGTTGGTGCTATCACAAATAAAGTAGGAGTGGTGGCTCCAAAAAATATTCCTCCATTTGAAACATCATTCCAAGTGGAGCCGTTGTCTGTAGATTTTCGCCATTGATAAGCGGTTACAGTGCCTGTTAGCGCAATATCGAAGGTGGTGAAATTGCCTTCACAAATGGATTTACTAGAGGGTGGTGTAGAAACCGTTCGGGTAGTCAACACAGGTACAACTACAGTATTGGAATATAAGGTTGAACCACAATTACTTCCTACAGCACATCGGTAACGATAGCCGTTTAAGCCAATTCCTGCACTTATATTCAAAGTTGAAGAAGTAGTGTTGGAATAGGGGGCACTGTTGGGTACAGAAGCAAACGTGCCGGTACCCGGGTCAACTTCCCATTGATAAGAAGTTTGATTGGTAGCGGAAATGGAAATGGTAGCGGATTGGTTGGAACAAAAAGTGGTAGGGTTTAGTGTTGGTTGAGCAGTTATAGCAGCACTAGCAGGAATAGTTAAGGTGACAGCAGATGAATTTACAGACGAGCATCCTGCGCCTCCCGATACCGTACATCGATAGTATTTGCCATCCATAGAAGCATCTACGGGATTAATGGTGAGATTGGTAGACGTAGCACCAAGGTACTCTGCCCCTGAAACGTTGGTGAAAGGACCGCCACCGGAAGAGCTTATAGTCCACTGATAGTTAAGACTACTGCCTGTTGCAGCAATAAGGTAAGAAGCCGTTTCATTCGTACAAGGATTTTGACCCGTAGGCTGCGATGTAATCGAAGGAGCGGTATTGATAAGCGCTTGTACCGTTGTTCTGGCCGGACTTTCGCAGCCACTCGAAATTTTGGAAATGAAGAATGTAGTGTTGACGGAGACGTTGTTAGCCGTAACCGTAGTTCCATTGTCAATAGGGCTTCCGCCTGAAGAGGCAGTGTAAAGGTTATACGAACTCCCTCCTGAAGGCGTGTAGGTTACGTTTCCTGTGCCACAGCGCGTCTGGATAGGTTGATTTACACCCGTGAATGTGGGTGCACTAGGGACACTCACGGCACACGTAGCGAAATCTCCTAAATTGTCAATGCCTGGATTACAGGGTAGGTAGCCGGTAGAAAATATTAACGCACCTCCTGTAGTAGTTCCAGATAAGGCTCTCATTTTTAATCCGGTAATAATTATTCTATCTATAGCGTCTTTAGCATTACTACCATCGGTGTGCAGATTTATGCGTATGTAATTTTTGAATACTAAAAAATTGTTTGCAGCATAGTTGTTTTCAAAATCTCTATTGTTCTGAGTACTCACACTCCCGGTATTTTCTACAAACTCATAACCCGATGGCGCTATAATAGCGAAATCATAATACCCATTACTAGTCAGATTGAAATCCCCATTGTTGGATTCCTCAATTACGATATCGTCTATTTGGTCTACCGCAGCACCTCCTACGCACATGGTTGGGAAAGTGCCTTGTTGTGTTACCGATACATTGGAAAAGGCTGTAAACGATGGTAGTGTAAAAAATAAAAGAGATAAAATAAGAGGGATATTTTTCATTTTTTAGGTGTTTATTTTTGAAATAAGGTACTCGAAGTGCTTTGATTTAAAATGCTGTTGGTTGGAGCTAAATTGCAGATTGTAAATATTTCCAGTGTCAAATATAATTATTCTGACTCGAAAATCAATCGAAAAATCAGAGAAAATGATTTTAGATAAAAAATAGGGGTATATACTTGGCATTAGTTAAGTATATACCTGAAATAAATTTTTCAGTGGTAGAAGAGACTAGTAGTTTGAGGTAATTTTTTGCCTTAGAATTAACGTAATAAGGTTTTTAATCTTATTAATTCTGATTGATTGTTTGTCTCTAATATGGTTTTATGCAGGCTCTTTTTTTCTCGCTGCGTGAGGTGCCAGCTTAGTGTAGCACGATTTTTTTCGTAATTATTAAGCTCTGTATATTCTGTCCTATTTTTTTGCCAATAGTCGTAGCGAGGGATGTATTGAAACTCCACTACATCGTATTGTCCTTCAAACCAACTCTGGGTGAGTTCTAAAAGATTGTCGTTGTTGAAATCTTGAAAATAATCCCAGTTATTGTAAAGACTTCCTATAGGGGTTAGTATTTTCTGGAATAAGGAATTTTCTACATGCTGTTTGATGGCAATGTCTTTTTCTGAATCTCGTATAATAACAAAAACTACACCGTCGGTATTTTCATGGATCCAATCTTTGAATACATGTAGAAATCGTACGGCATTGCTAATTCCAAAGTTGTCCGACAGTCCTGCATCCATTATTTCCATGGAAGGAGTACTTGGTAAGTCAACATTAGGGGTGATATAAGGGAAGGTCGCACTCATGCGTAGCGCACTTATAAAGTGTAAATTTTCAGCGTCTTTGTTTTTGAAAAAACGATTAAAGTCAATCCCTTTTATTTTTTGAGTAAAGTTGCTGTTTTCTTGGTACGAAGATAATGTCATGTAAGAGACCGGTTGAGGAGATATGAATAATTTTCGTCCGTCGTTGACAATAGTAGGAGAAATTAACAGCATTGGGATAGTAGCTTGTTGCTCTGGAATTTTATATTCCATAACCCTTTTGTTTAGTATACTTTCGGTGTTGTTGTTTATTTGTTGTTCAAAAGCATACCCTCTATCTTTAAGGTATTCGTATTTGCCATCGCTGTATTTTTGAAATCTAAAGAAGATGTCGTTTACTACTAAACTGAAAATAATGGGATTGAGTACGTCTTTCGCCATATTATCGAAATAGTATTTCTTATACAACTCATTTTTTTTATCTTCTAAATTTCGGAGGTATAATTCTCTGTAATAAGCAGCGCCAATAAGGCCTCCGGAAGCGCCTGTCATAAGCATGGTATTTTTCATCAAATCCCCTTTGCATGCACTGTCTGCATATTGAAGTGTCCGCATCGTCCAAACTGCGGCTCTTTGTCCTCCACCACTAGTGCAGATGAATAGCATTTTTGGTTTTTTGGTAGCGGGAAATTTAGCCCTCCAATTTTCTAAAATTACTTTTGTAGCTTTAATGTCGGCTTTTGTTATCGTTGTATCGCTAAGTTCGTTTAGGCGATTTATACTATATTCTTCTGGTTTTCCATTGTAGTTGATACCCGATACTTGATAGGTAGAACTTATGTAATCGTTTTTAATTAGGAAATTAAAAAGTAAAAGTCCGGCAAATAATACTGTCCAAGACCAGCTTCGTAGCCAATACGAGAAGGCGCCCGTAAACATGATAAAAATTGAAAATAGTAAAATACAACTTGCGGCTGCTGGAATTTGAAAGAAAGGAAGGTCTCGAAATAGACCTAATGAAATAATAACGATGATGACAAATAGTTCAACAATCACGGCATTCAAATGGTTTTGGTCAAATATTTTGACGAGCATTTGTTTGTTGTGTGTATTGTATAAAGGTACTTTTCTAATCGAAAAGGGAAGGTTTAGGTAGTAGTGAATTTGATATTTATTGCGTTTTGCATTTTTGATTTTACGGAATACATTCACTCTGTTTAGTGCATTTTTTCTAAATTTATTTTCAATATTCCCCGCTACTTCTTTGAAAATATCTTTATTGGTAAATTTGAAATAAGCGTAGAGAAAGAGTATCGTAAAAAGTAATCCTGCGATAAGGGCGGTTACTTCTGTGAAAATTTCACCCGAACTTTGTTGCCCATTTTTAAGTTGAAATTTTATAATTGCAATAGCGTAGGTTGTAGCAAAGGCTATTGGAATAGTGCTGTTGTTAAGACAGAAATTTGCAAAAGGGTGTGCAATGCCGCCGAGAAATTCGAACCGGTAACTGTCGAGAATGTAGGTTGTGATATGGAAAGAAGAAATGAAGATGCCTATGGAAATTCCGATGATAAGGAAACCTTTATAATCGGTTGTGCCCATGTATTCGGGGTCAAGAAATAAATAGGGCACTCCGAAAATGGTCGCTATATTTTGGGTTATAAAGCCAAAAAGTACAACCCAAATAAGTAGCAATACTTGGTTTTTCTTTACATTATTCGCCAGAAGCTGAACAGGAAAAGAATAATACAGATTTTCTAGTATTTTTTTTATTCTATTCACCCTTTTTTGGATTACTTGGAAGTATTTTCAACATGGTGTGCCAGTTTTGAGCATACCGCTTGTATTTCTTTTGACATAAACTCATCGCCGGTAGCGGTCAAAATGGTGGAGGCTATGCCGTCTAAGGTTTCGATATAAAAGCGTTTCATATCGTAGGTAGTCATGTCTTTCGCCCATAAATCCATACGCATGGTATTAAATTGTGTTTGGTCCCAAACGGAAATGGATATCGCTTTTGTTTCCTGAAAGGTAGTGCTAGGCCCATCGGTAGCAAACCACACGATATTTTCGGGAATATTCTTCTCGTCTACTTCAATTTTAAAGTTAATTTCTGAATTTTTCATTTATTTCATTATTTAATCAAAAATAGCCATTATTATTATAAATTAAACAATTAAAGACTTATAATATTCGATGTTTTTCTATTTTTGTAAAAATAACTATAAAAATTACTGTGTATAAAATCTTATTAAAACCGATATTTTTCCTCTTTGACCCAGAGCGAATACATTACATCACCTTTGCGTTGATTAAGTTTACGCACCTGCTGCCCGGTGGAGCGGCTTTGTATAGAAGGCTCTATAAACTGGAAGATAAACGTTTGGAACGTACCGTATTTGGGCTTACGTTTCCAAACCCAGTAGGATTGGCCGCAGGGATGGATAAAGACGCTCGATTGGTAGACGAGTTTGGTAATCTTGGTTTTGGTTTTGTCGAAATTGGGACGCTTACGCCAAAAGCACAGCCAGGAAATGATAAGCCTCGCTTGTTTCGTCTTATAAAAGACGCAGCGATTATCAACCGTATGGGTTTTAATAATGAAGGTGCTGAAGCCGCTGTAGAAAGGCTTAAAAAAAGAAAATCAAATGTGCTGGTAGGCGGAAATATTGGTAAAAATAAACTTACGGATAATGCGGATGCGGTAAACGATTATGAGGTGGCTTTTGAACTGCTATTCGATCAGGTAGATTATTTTGTAGTAAATGTAAGTTCCCCAAATACGCCCAATTTAAGAGCCTTACAAGAGAAAGAGCCGTTGAAGGCATTGCTTAAAGCTGTAAAAGTAAAAAATAGTCTAAAGAAAACACCTAAGCCAATTCTACTGAAGATAGCGCCAGATTTGACCGATGGGCAGTTGGACGATATTATTGAAATTGTGAAGGAAACGGCTATTGATGGTGTGATAGCGACAAATACTACGATTGATCGGTCAGGATTGACGACATCAAAAGCGGCTATCGATTTGATAGGAGCTGGAGGGTTAAGTGGGAAACCATTGAAGGACAGGTCAACTGCTGTAATAAAATATTTAGTTCAGAAATCGGGGAATGCCTTTCCTATTATAGGCGTTGGAGGTATTCACAGTGCTGAAGATGCATTGGAAAAATTGGACGCAGGAGCAGTGTTGGTGCAATTGTATACTGGATTTATCTACGAAGGGCCATCATTAATAAAAGAGATAAATAAAGCTATTTTAAAAGCACAAAAATAGGTATATTTCTACCATGCGCAACCGAAGGTTTTTAAGTAGTTTAGTTTTACTGATTTGTCTTCCGACGGTGTATCTTTTTGCTCAGTATAAAAATCCGTTGGATAGTTTGTTGTACTCCGATACTACTGCTGTGCTGCGCAAGGTAATGTCGAATCCTGATAAATACAGGCTTCAAATTATTTATTCTCAATTTGATTATACCTCGGCTGTTCCTGTCTTAAAAGAATTTTCGTTTAGACTTCGTCCCCAAGAATATTTTTACCCTGCTAGTTTGGTCAAACTTCCAGCAGTAGCATTGGCGCTTGAGCGGATAGCGAATATGAATATAAAAGGGGTAGATAGAAATACACCTCTACTTACGAATGCAAAGTATTCAGGGTTGCGGAACGATTCGATAAGTCCTCCTTCTATTACAGTCAACAGTATTCAGATGATGGTTGTCAGTGATAATTATGCGTTTAATAGGGTGTATGATTTTTTGGGGCAGGAATATATTCATTTACGGTTGTTTCAAAAGGGGTATACGGATACGCGGATTATACAACGTATGGTTGGCGCTACAGAAGAAGAAAATAGGCAGTCGGGACCTTTTAAATTTATGGATACGAGTGGCGTTGTACTGTATGAAGAGGAGGATTTAAAAACTACAAAAAA
>JAYSUZ010000234.1:0-3394 GCA_043718845.1 Cytophagales bacterium | reverse complement strand
CTTCATTTTTGGTAAGAGCTGTTTCTGGGGCACCTTTAGGAATTGATATAAATACAAATCTTTGGATAAAAGATGTAGTAGGTATTGGTGTTTCATATAGGACAAACAATGCATTGGTAGGAATTGTAGAATTTCAGCTAAATTCACAACTTCGATTTGGATATGGATACGACATGCCTTTGACAAAAATTTCAAAGGTGTCTTCAGGCAGTCATGAACTGTTATTGCGTTATGAATTTGGTTTTGGAAGATCAGATATGAAATCTCCAAGGTATTTTTAAAGATATAAAATGAGTTTTAGAATACTGTTTTTTTTAATGTTTTTTACCATCGTTGGATATGGTCAAACGAACTATATAAAAAAAACAGCGGATGAATTTTATAAAAAAGAACGGTATCTAGAAGCCATTGATTTTTATGAAAAATTGGTTCTTACTAAAAAGGCCGATGCCGAATCCTTGAAAAAATTAGCGACAGCTTATTTAAGAATTCGACAAACGGATAAGGCAGAAGCAATATGGAACGAACTTATTGTATCGGGTGAAAAATCGGAAGAGGTGTTTTTTCAGTATGCCTATTCCCTTGCCTCTAATGGTAACTATGAGCAGGCCAAAATATATTTTCAAAAAGTATTAACGTTGAACCCTGTAAATAAAAGAGCGTTGAAGTTCTACGACGGTTATTGTAATCTTTCAAATTATTATGCGGATACAAGTAATTATAAATTCTACTATACTTTATTTAATAGCACCCATTCAGAATTTAGTCCAATATTATACAACGATAAATTAGTTTTTGTTTCTTCTCGAACAAATCCACTTGGTGTGCAGAGAGTATTTGAATATAACAATACCCCTTTTCTAGATTTATATGTGGTAGATACATCTTCTATTCAGAAAAAATTGGTAAAGGGATTAATTTTTGAAGAGGATGAGGACTTGAAACAAAAAAATAAAATTGCTATAGAAACCAGTAGTGATACGAAGTCGTCTGTTTATTTGTCGCCTACATTGGATTCTGACTCCTTAAAAGGAAACGATAAGAAGTACGGAGTGAAATTATTTAGTAAGGATTTAAGTTCTTCCTATCATGAAGGACCTTCTGTTTTTTCAGAGGAAGACCAAGTACTTTATTTTACAGGTAATAATTTTAAAACAAAAACAAAACGTGGCGTAATCAAGCCACTTTCAATCCATAGCGCTTTAAGTAATGGAAAGGGAGGGTATAAGAAGGCAACGGAATTGTCGTTTGCAAATTCAAAGTATTCTATTGCACATCCCGCACTTTCAGACGATGGAACTATTTTATATTTTTCTTCAGATATGCTTGGAGGCGCTGGTGGTATGGATTTATATAAGGCTATAAAGACAGGAAAAGAATGGAGTACACCTGTAAATTTAACAGCGTTAAATACACCTGGTGATGAAGTTTTTCCTTATATTTTTAACGATGAATTGCTTTTTTTTGCGAGTAATGGAAATGGAGGGCTAGGGGGCTTGGACTTGTTTTATACTCGAATCGATGATTTTAGTGTTGTTAAAAATACGGGTAGCCCTATCAATTCTTCCAAAGATGATTTTGGAATTTGTATTTATGAAAATGCTAAAAGAGGTTATGTAAGTAGCAATCGAATAAAACGCGGAGAAGACGATGATATTTATTATTTTGAATCCAATAATAAATTTGAAATTGAAAAGGTTAAGGCGTATGGAGATATTAAAGTTGCCTTCAAGGGTATTCTAAAAGATAAAAAAGATAGTTCAGCAATCAAAACAATGATTGCTGTTTTCTATCAGACGGAAGATAATCTAGTAGAATTAAAGAACTCAGACAATAGCGGTGCATTTTCATTTTATCTTCACGATAATGCTACGTATATAGTTAAAATTGCTGATTCAGATTATTATATTATAACAGATTCTGTCATCACTAAAAATATTAAATCAGATAGTAATAAAATCTATTACCTAGAAAAAAATAGGGCTGTAGCGAATATAGATTCGGTACAGAAAAAACTGAAAGAGCAAGTATCTAAAATTACTTTTTATGGAAAAGTGTTTGATGCAGACGATAAAGAGCCATTAGAATCAATTGTAAAGATTACAAATCCTAATAATTCAATGTTAGATGATATTACAATCTCTGATACAGACGGGTCTTTTTCTTTTTTAATGTCAACGCCAGGTAATTATACATTTGACATTCTTTGTGAAGAATATAAAATGTATACCACAACTATTGAGTTGCCAGATAGTGCCGTTATTCATAAGTCTTTTAAGGTATCAAAACTGAATTCTTCTTATGATTCGTTAAAGAATATTTGGGTGCCTATAGGAGGGATACCTGTTTTTATGAAGGATTCTATCTCAAAGGCTCCTATTTCAAAAGTAGATTCTGTACTTGCTGTCAATAAAAAAATTGCAAATGAAAAAACGACTTTTTTTGGGAGCGTTGAAACCTTTGAAGGCAAAGAACCAATGTTATCGCTTGTTGCATTTTATGAAAAAGCAGGAGGAGAGCCCTTATTCGTATTAGCTTCGGATGAAAATGGTTTTTTTTCCTGTCAACTAGAACGGTCAAAAGTCTATATGGTTGAAATTCTGGAAGTAGGTTATTTGCCTTATCAGGAATTTTTAACAATCGACGATACAGCATTAATTCGCAGAGAAGTATTTAGAATAAAGAAACCAATTAAGGAAGAAGTATATAAAGAAATCAATGCGAGAATTTCGGAACAGGTTTCTCATATTGATGAAAATGATAAATTAATCGAAGAAAAGACAGCTTACTCAAACGTCATAAAGGGATTTGTCTTTGAACAGAAAGATTATATTCCTATTGCAGCTAGAGTTATACTTTTAAATAGCGAAAATGGTAAAATAATAAAAGATACAATCACTTCAATAAAGGGTGCATTTCAGTTTTATGTTACAGAGAAAGTGCCGTTCAAAATTTTAGTTGAAGCCGAAGGTTTTCACTCAGAAACATTTTTTTCAAGAGGGAGTACCTTTAATAAATCACAATTGATATTATTTTTAACTAAAATTCCATTTTTTAAAAAGTAAGAGTGCTATCATTCTTCTTCTATTACAAAAGCTGTAAATATACATAGTATAGTAGCGCAAATGGCAATGATGCCAATAATGTCAAAATTCATGAGCAGATTGTCTGTATCGGTGTATAAGAGCAATCCTGTAAGTATACTAGCGCCTGTTCCAGCCATCAATTGGATAGAAGAATTTATACTTATATATCGGCCTCTTTTTTCTTTGGTAAATCTTGAATTAACCAAAGCCATTCCTGAAATATACCGAGCGGTAGAAAATGTAAAAAATAAAGTAGAAGCGATATAATAAAATACTTTAGAGTCTACAGGAAAAATCGTTAACATAAG
>JAYSUZ010000233.1:0-7484 GCA_043718845.1 Cytophagales bacterium | reverse complement strand
AATGTAATATCAAAAGATACGATTAAAAGTATTTGCGGGTTTGAGTATATATTATCGTGTCCTGTTTGGTCTAAAACTTTAATTTAATTGGTATAAACTAATCCAAATTTAAGGGTGATTAAATTTTATTTATGTATTTTTATTGGATTTTGGTGAAAAATTGAGGGTTTAGAATTTACATAAATTTAGTACAATGGAAGTAGAACACCCAAAATCAACTATATTTGCAGTCTATACACAACCATTTATCATGAAATTAGCATTACATATACTTTTATTGTTTGCCCCCATTTTGGCTTTTTCTCAGAAGATGCCGGAGATAGATGCGCTCAATAGAGTGATTCTGAATCATAAAGACAGTATCATTTATGCGCATTTGCTTCCAATAGAAAAAAGTAAGAAAGTGCATGTTTCAGATGCGTATTGGTACAATTGGTATGCTCAGCATGATATCAAAGAAACGAAGGGCGGTTTTGATGGAAAACTTTTACATGGACAATATACCGAATTTTATGCAAGTAAGGATCTGAAGAAAAAAGGAATTATTAAGAATGGACTAAAAACTGGAAAATGGAAATCATGGCATAAGAATGGACAACTTTCGGAAATTTGGCATTACAAAAATGGATTAAAACATGGGAAATTTATTCAGTTTAATGAACAAGGAAACTATACTTCAAAAGGAAAATATATAAAAGGTAAAAAGAAAAGGGAAAAACTTAGTAAAGAAATAAAGGCTGAAATGAAAAAGGCCGAAAAACAAAAAAAGAAAGACGACAAAATTGAACGAGGTAAAAGTAGGTCTGAAGATAAAATAAAAAAAAATAAAAAAGAAGACAATCCTATAACGATAGATGGGGAGAGTGAAATAAAGAATAAAAAAACAAAAAAAGAAAAAACACCTAAAATTCGTGTTCAAAAAGGAATGAAAATACTAACATTACCAGGCAAATCTATTTAGAAAGATGTTGAAAGCTGGAGCCCTTTTTGTAGCGGTGACGATATCGTTTGTTATAGCAGTACTAATTTCCTTGCTCATTACGCTTTCGTTTCATTATAAAATTCAGAATAGAGAAAACCTTCTTCAAAAAAAGTTGGAAAGAAACACGAACTCTGCTATTGCTCTACTGATGAACGATTCGGAAGTAGGGGATGCACTAAATACAATAGATTTGTATGGAGAAGAATCGGATTCAGTACAGATAAAAAGAACTTCTTGGGGGGTATTTGAAGTAGCTACAGTAAAAGCATTTTCGGGAAAGTACCAACTTACAAAAACAGTTGAATACGGCTATAGTCCAGACGAAACTCTTTCAGCGGCAATATACTTGGCAGATCTAAGTCGCCCCCTTAATCTATGTGGGAAGACGAAGATAACAGGAAATTGTTATCTCCCTGAAGCAGGAGTAAAAAGAGGCTATATTGAAGGGAAAAGTTTTGAAGGCGCTACACTTATTAACGGGATTACAAAAAAAAGTAAAAATGCGTTGCCTATTTTGAATAAAGAAATTATAAAGAAATTGGAAGGTTATTTTAAGGCTGCTTTTTTCAGTTCTGGCAATTATAAAGAAGTAGACCTTTCAGGAATCGATTCGCTTAGTAATTCCTTTTTAGATTCTACGGTACTTATTCGATTGACGACTATTTCAGACCGCCATCTTTCTGGGAATATTATTATTTATTCGGACAAGCCTATTTCGGTGGAGGCGAATGCACGGTTAGAAGATGTACTTATTGTAGCGCCGTCTATTATAATCAGAAAAGGCTTTATTGGCAATCTACAAGCATTTGCTACAGACTCTCTGCTCGTGGAGGAAAACTGTACATTGAAGTACCCCTCTGCTCTAGGCGTACTAAAGAAAGACCATAAAACACAACAACCGTTTATTAGAATACTGAATAATGTCGCTTTAACAGGAATCGTATTTACAAGTCAGTCAGAATTTGCAACAGATTTACAACAATCGTTAATTAGTATTGATAAAGAATCGGTGCTAACCGGTCAGCTTTATGCCGATGGTTTTGCGGATATTAAAGGAGAGGTAAGAGGAATGGTCTACTGCTCAAAATTTCTATTGAAGACAAGGTCTTCTGTATACGAAAATCATTTGATGGATGCTATAATAGACAGATCAAAACTTTCTCGTAATTATGCTGGTTCGGGACTCCTAGCTTCTGGAAATAAGAAAAAAATAATCAAATGGCTGGAGTAAAAATATCGCATAGCATAAAAGCGTCCTCTTTGTTTGAGACTATTGTAGCCTTAATGGTCATCATGATTGTATTCGGTATTGCGATGACTATTTATGTGAATGTGATGCGGAATAGCACTTCTTTATCAGAACTAAAAGCATCGTTGAGACTGGATGAATTGGCAAGAGAGACGAAAGAAAAGAAAAGCTATTTTGACGAAAAATTTGAAGACGAGTCTACGCTGATTGAAAAGAAAGTAACGAAGTATAAGGATAAAGAGGGGCTGTTTCTTTTGGACTTACAAGCGTTTGACAAAACCAATAAAAGACTGGCAGAGCGGAAAGAGCTGCTGCAAGACGAAACGAATGAGTAGAATTAGGAGTTATACGATAATAGAAATGCTAGTGGTGATGCTTATTAGTGCGCTAAGTATTACGATTACGTATACCTGCTATACTATATTCTCAAATCATTATTTATCGTATAAAAAGAACTCAGATGAACTGGCAAATTATATACTATTTGATAAATTGATGACTAAAGATGTTTCGATGTGTAGGAAAATAGAAAAAACTACGTTGGGAATAACTTGTATTTATAAGAAAGAGCGTATCGACTATGAATTTTACGATACCTATATTGTAAGAAAATGTACAATCGTAGACACTTTTTTTGTGGTTTCGTTTCAGCCTATTGTTTTTAAAAGTATGGGAGAAATGGAAAATAATTAGTGGAAGAAATCAGCTTGGAGGCTTTATATAAAGACGAAAAGCTCTATTTTCACTATAAGAAAAACTATGGTGCGGATGTGTTGATGCAATTTGATAATTCGGCGATTTGATGATTTGATGATCCGCCAGTGGCGGAAAAGTTTAAATGATTGGTTGGTGGGCGGAAAAGATTTGATACTAAAAAATAAATTAATAATTCAAACTATTAGGATGTGGCTGTAGATGTATCTAAAATAAAGGGAACTACTAAAAAAGGAATTCCGAAAGCGAAATCGGAAGAGGGGAATATTTTTGCTTTTCTGAATAAAGATATTTCTCTTTTTGGCAACAGCTTGAGTGATAAAAAAAAGGAGGCTTTCTATCACGAACTCCATATCCTGCTTACTGCTGGGGTAGATATTCGCAGCACACTTGATTTGATCGCTACAGAACAAACAACTGAAAAGGATAAAATTTTATTTCTTGGAATAAGAGATAAAGTAACGTCAGGAAGTACGCTTTCTGATGCTATTCAGGATACAGGGAAATTTTCTGCGTATGAGTTCCATAGCCTTAGAATTGGAGAGGAAAGTGGTAAATTGTCGGTAGTTTTAAACGAGCTTACCAATTTTTTCCAGAGTAATATAAATCTTCGAAGACAAATCATTGGAGCTCTAACCTATCCGGGCATTGTACTTTGTACTTCTTTTGGTGCTATATTTTTTATGTTAAATTTCATAGTACCCATGTTTGCCGACGTCTTCAAGCGTTTTGGCGGAAAATTACCTTTTATTACGGCACTTATTGTAGATATGTCCAATTGGCTAGGAAGTTATTTTTACCTTCTTTTCATTGTATTCTTTTCCTTTATAGCATTACTTGTGAGCCAGCGCAATCAGCTCTGGTTTCGTAAATTTTTCTCCTCCTTTTTATTGAAAATTCCTTTTGTAGGAGAGATGATTCGTAAAATATATATGGCTAGGTTTTGTCATTCCATGGCCTTGTTGATAGGGGCAAAAATTCCAATTGTAAGGGCTATAAAGCTCGTAAAACAAATGATCGGATTTTATCCTATTGAAATATCCCTTGACCAAGTGGAGCAAGATATAATGCAGGGTATGGCCTTAAATAAGAGTTTGTCGGCATTTCCCGTTTATCATAAACGCTTAGTCTCCTTAATAAAAGTAGGCGAAGAGGTAAATCAATTGGAGTCCTTCTTTGGGAAAATAGCCAAGCAATATTCCGAAGATGTAGAGCATCAGACTACGCTTATTAGCAGTATGATTGAGCCTTTTATGATTATCTTTCTAGGGCTTATTGTAGGGGTTATTTTGATTGCAATGTATTTGCCGTTGTTTCAGTTGAGTACTACGTTTTAGGTGCGTTTATCTGCAACTCCTGCTCCAAACGAAATCAAATTGAACATTTCTCTCATTCTGCTGCGGACTCTGTTGCCATACATATTTTCAATTTCGGAGGCGCTGAGGTTGGTAGTGATATGGGTGAGCATTTTCTTTTGGACAAAGAGTTCGTAACGACTGAGTAGTATTTCTGCCATTACGTTGCATTCGTTGCCATAGTACTTGAGGTTATTTTCTGAACCAAGGTCGTCAAAACAGTATATTCTTGGTCCTATGTCGTTGCTTTTTTTAGTGAAGGAATCCCGACTGTATTTATGGATGGTTTCGTAACCCTCTTTGATGAACTCGAAACTGACATCGCGGCAAGATTTCATGATATGTCGATCTGAGGGATATATATATTCATTCAACAACGCCATTAAGGTAGTTTTTCCGCATCCTATGGGGCCAGAAAGTAAAATCCCTTTATCTAGGTTGATTTTATATTTCGCGGCGTTATCAACGTCTTTAATGGCAAAAACTAACAATTTGTAGATTATCTCATAATCCGCAGGACTTATTTTGAAATGATTTCCAAATTGTTCTTTGCCTTTTTTATTTAGTGCTGTCACACATTCCTCAAAATTATAAAGGCTCGGAATAATCTTTGTCTTTTCCGGCATGGAGGTTTCCCGCTTTAGGTTGTCTGAAATCTGCTTTTTTAGTTCTTTCATGAGTATCGAATTGGGCTGTGTTTAACATCCATTTTTCAGCTGCTGCCTTCCAATCTTTGATTTGCGTCTTCCCTCCCATCTTCCAACCATTTGCCTGGTAGTGGTTATAGAATTTTTTCGCATCGGTTTCGTCTTCTTTTTTTCCTTTAAAAAAAATCAACACTTCGTCTACGTTGGGAGGGAGTTCCCTTTCACTCTCTTTATTTATGTTTATAGTGTTTATATAAGGTAGTTGTACAGTTACTTGTACAGAATTCGGCGGAGTAGTTGTACAATCACTTATACAATCAGTCGTACAGAAATTGTACAGGTTCACACGTGTTCCAAGGGATGGATTGTGTGAAGGAATATACTCCAAATAGCGCCATTCGTGCAACTGTCGTAGACATTTTGTATACGTTGACAGGGAACTGATTTTAGCCGCTTTCATGACCTCTATCCTATTGATTGATATAGGGTTTTGGAAACGATTTTCATTCCATCTTTGGAAGAGTGCTAGATACAAAGTGATATGATTGGCTTGAAGTCTGTCGTCCATGAAGAATAGGTACATTGTTTTGTTTAGGTGTTTGATGTAGTTCATGATCGCGGATTTTTCGGATTATTGGATTTCACAGATTTTTATTTTGCCACACCCCAGCCCTACCATTAAGAGGGTAAGGTAGTAGGATTATTTTCGTTTTTTATTTTGCTCTAGCATTTGTATTACTTCTTCGTATTTATAGTAAAGTGTACCGCCTATTTTAGTATAAGGTAGTGTGCCTATTACTCTAAGGTGCTGGAGTGTACCTGGGGAGATTCCTAAAAGTTTGCGTACTTCTTGGGATTTCAGCCATTGCTTCTGTTGATTTGAAGTTGTTCCGAAAATTTCTTTCAACTCGGATAACAATTCGCTTTTAAAGATTTTGAGGTCTTCTTTCGTTATTATTTCTACTGCCATGTTTAAAAAGTTTAAAGTTTAGAAAAGGGGTTTAAAGTTTATTTTTTACTGTGGTTCAAATGGAATCAAAAGTGCGCAAAGAAAACAGTTGCAGAATTGGGGCGGGGTTGTACAACCCTTTGCAAACCCTATTGATTTTCAATGAAATAGGAGTAATTTATTTTTAAAAAATTTTATATGCGGCGAAAATAATTGATATTTGTACTGGATTTAACCAAAACTGAATGAATTGATATAAAAAATAGTATACTATAAAATATTGTTAGCTAAAAGCTAATTAACCGTACTTAGAAAACGACCAAAAGAATAAGTGCCACGGGAAAGTTAGACTGACAGCTCACGCTATGCGTGGGCTTCGGTCGTTCTCGTGGCGTGGGTGCTTGGTCGTACCTCTAAGCCGGAATGTATCGAGGTTCCACGCTATTTTTTAACGGTGTCGGAACGTAACCCTTTTTAAACTACGACCATGAACACTACCGTTACTTTTATACAGACTCCCTACAAGGAACTTCCCATCAGCAATAGCATGAAGCGTTTTTTCGCTGTGCATGAAATTCCTAATCTTGAAAAGCTTCAAGAAATAACGCCTAAGGATTTGATGGGGATGAAATGGTTTAATGCGAGGTTATTGAGGGAATTGGCGGTGTTGATGGAGGCTAATGGTGTTGATTATTTGGAGTAATAAAATTAATTTTCCAATAGCCTCCTTATATCGGGTCCAACTCTTTCTATTCTATCAACCTGTTTTTATTCAATGCTCTTAATGATTTTTTCTAGAATCGCTTTTACCGATTCTTTTGTCTTATCCTCCACGTTGTAGTATTTATTATGAAGACTTTCAAGCGAAATTGTTTCGGTCTTTTTGGAACGAAATTTCTCACTTAGTACATGGAGCATTTCCATCTGTGTTTTGTTGGTAATGACACCTGTTTTGTTCAACAGCTTAAAAAGATACGCTGTCTGGGCTACCGACATTGAGGTTTCTATTTTATGCCCTTCCTTGGGTAGAATAGTTTGCTGGTCTGGATTGTATTTCTTTTGTCTTTTGCGGCATTGTTTAATTTCGGAAGTTAGCCAGTCTAAAAGTAGAGGTTTACTGTCTGGATAATCGGTACGAAATGGATTGCCAATTTTGGCAGGAGTCCTATTGAAACGTTTGGAATGGCTTATCAATACTTGTTCTTGACTATAGGGGTCGTCGTCCTGATCCAATTCGCCAATTATTTCTCCTGTTATATACGTGAAAATAGTTGGCGAATTGAAATTTTGAGAAATCAGGTAGCTTATTACTGCTTCTTCTGTCAAGTTACTTATCGAATAGCCAAAATCAGAAAACCAATTTTCCCAAAATCGAGCAACGTACTTTGAATAGTAAATTGTGTAAGGTTTATAATTTTCTGGGTAGATTAAGGGTTGTAAATACAAATATAGTTTTTCTTTCAGGCATACTTTCATTTCAGACCGTACTTCATTTATAATACCAATTAAATTAAAGTTTTAGACCAAACAGGACACGATAATATATACTCAAACCCGCAAATACTTTTAATCGTATCTTTTGATATTA
>JAYSUZ010000232.1:0-3399 GCA_043718845.1 Cytophagales bacterium | reverse complement strand
TTGGTATATAAGTTTTCCATTAAGTTGCCTTGCTCGTCGTAGAGGCTCATCGTAGCAGAGGGTATTGGGTTTTTTAATACAAATTCAAATGCTATACTCAAAAACCATTTCTCTGCTTTCGGTTCGTTGATAGATTCGGTAACAAGGCGTTCTTTGAGTAGTACTCCTTTATCGTCTGTTATTCTGAAAAAATATTTCGTACCTTTTTCGGCTACTTTATTTAAGCTAAAAGTGGCACTATACATACCCATGGGTATAGGACGATTTCTATAATATTCTTTTATCATTGTACCATTGGAATCATAACAAGCAAGCGTCACAAGCGTAGCGTTAGCAAAATGATGGGTAATGTTCATGTAAATCGAATAAATATAATGCTCCTTTTGTGGGATCACTTTAGGGCGAGGTCTTCCTGTAAGCTTGTATACCACATTGGCCAAATCTGCGGCCATGGTAGTGTCGGTAGCGTAAATATCCTCTAAGGCATAATTGTCGGTAAGTGCCCATACTGCTGATTGAGCAGTACTGTTTTGATAGTTTTTAGCCGCTATAAGTTCAGCTAAAACAAGGAGGTTTCCCGATGCTTCTTTGTTTAAGACAAACAAACTCCCCACAGAAGGAGAGTGGTCGTGTGCTTGGATGCACATGGTATAAACGTTTAGCTGCTGCGTTGCTCCAGGCATTAGCGCAAGTGTGTATTCTTCCACTACCATCAAATTTTGGGCGGAGGAGTCAAGCGCAGTGAAGATAAGCCCTGGCGTTACTTGAAGGTCTTGTTTGGTAGCGGTAAGATTTTTTATAGACAAGCGAATACATTCGCCCATGTGTCCGCCTATACCTTGTGCCTTTACCGACACTTTTTTCATTTTTTTAGCGTCCATCAGGCGCAATGGAACTGCGAAAAGGGAGCAATAAGACATTGCTAAAACGAAAAGAAGTAGTACGGTCTTTCTCATAGTTTTTAAATCGTATAACGTGCTAACGTATGAAATAGATACATAAACGGTTACATTTTTTCAGGAACCTCAATGCCTAATAAGCCCATTGATTTTTCAAGTATAGTTCCAGTAGTAGCGGTAAGCGCTATTCTAAAGGCTTTGGAAGCAGTGTCGGGTTCCATCATAATCGATACTTCGGTATAAAAACGACCAAACGCTCGAGCCAATTCAAGGCAATATTGAGAAATAATAGAAGGCGAATAATGCTCTGCCGCATCTTTTATTGCGGTAGGATATTTACTTATGGCTATGATAAGTGCTATTTCGGTAGGTTGCAAAGCCGTGTAAGAACGATAAGCAGCCGACGAACAATCAATCGATTGCTGTTCGGCTTTGCGCACTATGGCACGTCCGCGGGCATAGGTATATTGTATGTATGGCCCCGTGTCGCCAGTGAGTTGTATAGACTCTTCGGGGTTAAACAGCATTCGTTTTTTAGGATCTACACGAAGTAGATAATATTTCAACGCACCGAGACCCAGCTGACGAAAAAGTTTTGTTGCTGCTTCTTCGCTAAAATCGTCTACTTTGCTGTGTGCGATAGATTCGGCTTTCGCCTGTGCTATCATTTCGCCTACCAAATCATCGGCGTCCACCACGGTGCCTTCGCGTGATTTCATTTTCCCAGAAGGTAAATCCACCATCCCGTAAGACAAATGGTAAACCCCTTCGGCATAAGGTTTGGAAAGTTTTTTTAAGATTAATTTTAAAACATTAAAATGATAATCTTGTTCGTTGCCTACTACATAAATAGATTTTTCACACCCAAATTCTTTGTATTTCAACTCCGCCGTTCCGAGGTCTTGAGTGATGTATACGGAGGTGCCATCGGCACGAAGCAGCAATTTTTCATCTAGTCCGTCTGGCGTAAGGTCTACCCATATTGAGCCGTTTTCTTTTTTGAAAAACACACCTTTTTGTAGTCCTTCTTCTACGATTTCTTTGCCTAGTAAATAGGTGTTGGATTCGTAATACCGTTTGTCAAAGTTCACGCCTATCAAGGCATAGGTAGCGTCAAATCCTTCGTATACCCAACCGTTCATTTTTGTCCAAAGATCGATTACCTCCTTGTCGCCTTGTTCCCATTTTAGAAGCATTTCTTGTGCTTCCTTTAGTACAGGATTTTGCTTCTCTATTTCATCTTCACTTAGTCCTTTTTCTTTCAGCTTTGCCGCTTCGGCTTTGAGAAGTTTGTCAAACTCTACATAAAATTTCCCCACCAAATGATCTCCCTTTATAGGGTATTCAAAACCTTCAATTATAGCACCAGGTTCAATACTTTTAACTTTTAACCTTTCACATTCCTTCTGATACGCCAACATCGACTTACAAATATGAATCCCTCGGTCGTTGATTAGATTGGCTTTTACTACGTCGTAGCCGTATGCTTTTAGAATTTCAGAAACCGAAAATCCTAGGAAATTATTACGGAGATGCCCTAGGTGTAAGGGTTTATTGGTGTTCGGAGAAGAGTATTCTACCATTATTTTTTTACCGTTGGAAGGATAAACGGCAAACGTTTGGGAGGAAAGTGTTTCGTTGAAAAGTTTCGCCCAAGCGGTTTCTGCTATTACTAAATTGAGGAAACCCTTCACCACGTTGAATCCTGCTACTATGGCGGATTTTTCTTTTAGGAACGTTCCCAATTGAGTACCCGTTTCTTCGGGAGACAACTTAGCTGATTTTGAGTAGGCAAAAGTGGTGAAGGTATACGTTCCTTCAAATTCTTTTTTGGTAGGCTGGAGGGGTATTTCTTCTGCCGTTACCTCTGCTCCAAAAAGGGTATTTAAGCCTTCTGCCAACTCCGATTTTATGCTATTTTCTATGTTCATGTTAATATTTAGAAAGTTATTTTCATTTCTTTCTGATTATCAGAAATATACAAAAATAAGCGGGTATATAAAATTATGATAAAGTTTTACTTTTTGCGTTGCAAAGATTGTAATTTTATGGCAATATTGCACACTATTTAAAAGTAAGATGGAGAAATATAGAGACCTAATAGAACAAACCTTTTTCTTCCCAACAGAAGAATTCAAAGTAGAAAATAACGAATTGTTTTTCAACGGTATATCTACCATGGATATTGTTCGGGAATACGGGACCCCAGTCAAAATGACGTACCTTCCTAAAATTAGTTCTCAGATTCAGAAAGCGAAGTCTTATTTTGGGGACGCCATTATCAAAAATGACTACAAAGGCGAATATGTCTATTGTTATTGTACCAAGTCCTCGCACTTTCGGTTTGTCTTGGAAGAAGCGTTGAAAAACGATATCAACATCGAAACCTCTTCAGCGTTTGATATTCCAATTGTACGTGCTTTGTATGAAACGGGAAAACTTACGAAAGATACGTATGTAATTTGCAACGGCTATAAAAAAGACGTGTACACCAAAAACA
>JAYSUZ010000231.1:0-1513 GCA_043718845.1 Cytophagales bacterium | reverse complement strand
ATCTGCCCATCATCATTCATTGTCGGAATTCTTTCCGTGAAACGATGGATATTATCAAAGCTAGCAAAAGTAGTACGCTTACCGGTATTTTTCATTGTTTTTCGGGTACAAAAGATGACGCCGAAGAAGTAACTTCTATCGGATTTAAAATTGGAATTGGGGGCGTAGTAACCTTTAAAAATAGTGGGCTCGATAAACTAATTCCCGATTTAAAGTTAAACGATATTGTATTAGAAACGGATAGTCCCTACCTCGCTCCCGTTCCCTTTAGAGGCAAACGAAATGAGTCGGCTTATATTCCTATTATAGCCCAGAAAATAGCCGACCTGAAAAATATCGCCCTTGAAGAAGTAGCTAAAATAACAACCAAAAATGCTCAACTATTATTTAAAAATTAGTGCATAGAAGTACTATAAATAATAGTTTGTAAAATACTTATACGTTCACTTATAAAATAACGATAGACACTATGCTAGAATTTCTAAGACAACCTTGGCCTTGGTATATAACAGGGCCATTGATAGGACTAATGGTTCCAACGCTCTTATTAACCAGTAATAAACCCTTCGGATTATCAGTATCCTTGAAACATATTTGTGCCATGTGCACACCTCTAAAAATTAATTTCTTCGACTACGATTGGAAAAAAGAACGATGGAATTTAGTCCTAGTAACAGGAATTATCTTAGGCGGTTATTTAGCAGCTTATTTCCTAGCTCCTTCCGTAGTAATATCACCTGCCACGCATCAGGATTTAAAGGCGCTTGGCATCAACGACACTTCAGGTTTAATGCCGTCTCAACTCTTCAACTGGCAATCGTTGTTTACATTCAAAGGATTTATGCTAATTGTAGTGGGCGGTTTTTTAGTAGGTTTTGGTACTCGGTATGCGGATGGATGTACTTCTGGACATGCTATCATGGGACTTTCTATAAGAAGCTGGCCGTCAATTATTGCTGTAATAGGCTTCTTTGCGGGAGGACTCATAATGACACATTTAATTTTCCCTCTTATCTTTAATTAAAACAGCTATGCGTTATATCAAATTTATTTTAATAGGAATATTTTTTGGAATCGTAGCCACTAAAGCCGAAGTTGTTTCGTGGTTTAGAATTCAGGAAATGTTTCGCTTTCAGTCGTTCCACATGTACGGAATTATTGGCTCCGCAGTAGTAGTGGGAATGATTTCGGTACTACTAATTAAAAAATTCAACATCAAAACGATAACAGGAGAAACAGTAGTAATAGAGCCTAAAAAATACCATAAAGGCTACTTCATTGGAGGTGCTATTTTTGGGCTTGGCTGGGCACTTACAGGCGCATGCCCTGGTCCATTATATGCGTTGATAGGAAATGGGTATACCGTAATGGCTGCGACTTTATTAGCCGCTGTCTTAGGTACCTTTACATATGGGTTGATAAAATCTAAATTGCCACATTAACACGTTTTCATAACGCCTTAAGCTAAAGCTTGTTTCAAATCTTCTATCAAATCTTCTATATCCTCTATGCC
>JAYSUZ010000024.1:0-4748 GCA_043718845.1 Cytophagales bacterium | reverse complement strand
AAAATTCTACACAAAAAAAAAGAGTACTAGGCTTCGCTATTTTAGTAAATATTTTGTTCTTAGCTTCGTTCAAATACTTTAATTTTTTCGTCACTTCTTTTACAGAACTGATACACACCCTAGGAATGAAGGCTGATTTCGTTACGCTTGAATGGCTATTGCCTATTGGGATTAGCTTTTATACGTTTCACAATATTAGTTACCTAATGGACGTATACCGCAAACACATTCCCGCTACAAAAGATCCCGTAGTATATTTTTCGTTTATGAGTTATTTTCCTCAATTGGTGGCAGGGCCGATACAACGTGCCAAAGACTTGATTCCTCAATTTCAAAAAACACGTGTATTCAACTATGCCAATTCGGTAGCAGGGTTACAACAAATTCTTTGGGGACTATTTAAAAAAGTAGTCGTAGCCGATACTTGTGCGTCTTACGTAAATTTTTCTTTTGCCCACTACCAAACCCTTCCGGGATTGCAGCTGATTTTGGCAACTGTATTTTTTGCCTTTCAAATTTACGGCGACTTCAGTGGCTATACCGATATTGCGCTGGGTGTGAGCAAGCTGTTTGGCATTGAACTGACCACCAATTTTAAAACGCCCTATTTTGCACGTTCTATACCCGATTTTTGGAGGCGTTGGCACATCTCACTGACTACCTGGTTTAAAGATTACCTCTACATTCCGTTGGGTGGAAATAAAAAGGGCATAGCTATTGCGTTGCGCAATACACTACTCATTTTTATACTTTCGGGCTTCTGGCATGGCGCCAATTGGACGTTTATCGTTTGGGGGATATTAAATGCCGTGTATTTTATTCCCTATTTATTTTTCCAGTTAGAATCAAAAAAATCAACCTATTCTTTACTGGACTACCTTCAAATGCTACTCGTTTTTGTGGCCATTTGTTTTTCTTGGATATTTTTCCGCGCAGCTTCGATTGCAGAAGCGCTGACGTACATAAAACATATCGGTATAAATACGTTCGTTTCGCCTTCAACAACGCTTCCCATAAGCCTGCTGTTGCCCATTTTGGGATTACTTCTTGTGGAATGGAATTATTTTAGGAAAGATGGTTTTACGCCCATCACTTTTACGAGTCGATGGCTGTCTTGGCCTATATACTGCTGCATTGCTTTCCTAATTCTACTAAACTTATCGTTTCACAAAACAACTGAATTTATTTACTTTCAATTTTAACCATGCGTTCGTTTGTAAAAAAAATAGCCCTATTCATTTTCTTGATTTTTTTATCGAGCTATTCCGCCTATCTATGCCTAAATTATTTCGAAGAAGCTTATTATTCTACGACTATGAAAACAAGATGGGCTATGGAACTTAAAGGAAAACATAAAGACTATCTTTTCTTAGGATCTTCCCGAATGGCCAATACTATAGCCGGTAAACAGTTTGATAGTACTCTACATACTACTTCAATTAATTTGGCTACAGCAGGCTCTTCCTATGGAGAGAGTTTTGTATTGTTTCAGCAGTATTTGAATCAAGGTAATACTACCGAAACGCTTGTGCTAACGTTCGATTTGTTTAAGTCGAAGCATAATAGTTTGAAGGCAGAGGTGTTGACACCGCTTATATTTAAACATTTTGATTTCTTTCCTTATTATAAGCAACCAGAAATTCAAGAAGTATACAGCAATTATACGGATGCAGGACACTTGGCCTTATGGACTTACCTGCCTTTTGCCCGCTATGCAGAATTTAATAATTACTTCAAGGTCGATTCGATGTTTTATTATTTAATAACACAGAAGACTCCTTCGCCTAATTTTAATAGTAATAATGGCGAGCAGTTAATTTATAAGTTTGATTTTAAAGGAAAAAATTATGCGGCTCCCGGAGGTATTCAATTAGGGCCAAGAGCGGAAAAGTATTTGCTTGCGATTTTAAATCTCGCAAAAAAACATAAAATAAAAATAATTTTAGTAACGGCCCCTTATTTTCAAATGAAGTCTTTTGATAGAAAAGCACATACGGCTTATTTGAATTTTTTAAAAAAGAAATACGATATTCAATATCTTGATTTTACCGCTTCAAAAGACTGGACGAAAGCAGTCTATTTTTCCGATGCCATCCATACCAATAGTATTGGGAGTAGGCTTCTAACAAAGATGTTGGCCGATAGTATTGGGATTAAGTAGTAAGATAATTGATTTTAAATTGATTTGTAAAAATGAACGAGGAGGAAAGTAAAGAAATAGCCAAACAGCTAAGGCAACCTCAAGGGGAATTGGCAATACAAGTAGGCGAAAGGATGAATCAGAGCAATGCTTCCATGAATCTTGCTACGATAGAAGCGCTTCATGTAAACCCCAACGATACTATTCTTGAAATAGGAATAGGTAATGGTTTTTTTGTAAAAAATATTTTATCTGCGGATAGGTCGATTCGTTACACGGGGTGTGATTTTTCTGAAAAGATGATAAGTGAGGCGTCGCTGTGCAATGCTCAATTCATTAAAGACGGACAAGCGCATTTTTATTTGGCTAATGTTGAAAACCTTCCTTTTGAAAAAGAGTCTTTTGATAAAATTTTTACCATTAATACCCTCTATTTTTGGGAGGATATTGAAAGGGTATTTTCTGAAATCCGAAGGGTATTAAGGCCAAATGGACAGTTTTTTATTTCTATTCGACCAAAATCGTTGATGGATAAATTTTCAATAACAAAATTTGGGTTCAAGACATATTCAAAACAAGATCTTGAAGCGCTAATGCTTTTAAATGGGTTTATTAACATAACGGTAATTGAAAAAGAGGAAGCGCCTCGACTGTTTTTTGGTGAAAAAATGAAAGATGAGTTCCTAATTGTCTCCGCAAGGGTTTAAAAAGTGCTATTTAAGATTAGAAAGTACATGAATTTTTTGAATAAAATTACGATAAAAAGAGTTTAAATAGTTTTTTTTTAATTTTCAGGTACTTGAATAGTATTAAATAGTACATAGACGCTGCTGTTGTATGATTATGTATTAATTTATTCAATTATTCATAAACGTTCTTGCTGGTTGTGCCGTTAAAGAAGTTATAAACAATTTACTAGTATTTTAATAACAAGCGTATGGCAACGAAAATAAATTCATATTATACCAAGGCTGGAGTACTTGGTGGTGCAGAAGCTAAAGCGAAACTAACAGCACTTACTAGTATTAATTTGTATCAAGCAGGTTTAATTCCAGACAATGACGAGACTATTCAATTGTTTGAAATGGCAATGCAAAAAATCGTTATCGAGTTTAATAAAGAAAAAACGGCATTGAATAATTTGCGAATTAACGTAGTTAAACTGCTTATTGATAATCGGTTCATTTGAGAAGAATAAGAGATTGAAGAATTTCGTAATTATTTATCTGCTCTCGAAACTAATAATTCAGCGACTGTTTTCACACGTATGAAATCAGATTGTAGCTTCTCTGCATTTGGATGAGTATCCGTACATACGATTTGGCTTACAATTCCACTATCTTTGATTTTTTTTACACTATCTCCTACAAAAATACCATGCGTGGTAATTACGGAGATGTCTTTAGCCCCAGCGTTTTTGTAAGATTGAGCAGCCTGAACAAGTGAGCCGCCAGTTCTGATCATGTCGTCGTAAATAATTACATTTTTATTTTTAACATCAGCACTAATGCCCGTCACTTTTGTTTCGTCTCCCGAAATTCTAGTTTTGAATACAAAGGCGCCGTTTACTTTCATATCGTTGGCTAAGGACTCTACCCACTTAGCTCTACCAGCATCTGTACTTGCCAATACGAAATCGTTTCCATAGATTTCATGACAAGCTTCGGTTATAATCGTTTTAGAATAAAGGTGAACAGGTCGTATTCCGCTTTCGAAATAGTGTGGAATACCTTCGGTATGTAGGTCTAATAGTATTATTTTGTTGCCGAGACTAGTGCGTGGGATAGCAGAAAAAAGCGTAGCTCTAGTTTTTGCAGTTACGACTTCACCGTATTTTATAGCACGCTCCATAGTAGAGTATCCAAAATAGGGCATTATTAACGTAAGTGATACAGCCCCATACTTTACTGCAGAGCAGGCTAGGTCGAAAATTTCTAACGTGTCAGCATCGCTAACGGTTCCTCCTAGAATTATTACATGCCGTTCCGTTACGTCTGAAAGAATACGCATGTAACGTTCTCCGTCAGGGAATTTTTTTAGTTCCAATTGGCCATCTTCAAAATTAGAAATTGTTAGCATCTTGTTTTTAAGATACGTATAGTTTTCGGTGGCAAATAGTAGCTTCTTCATTTAGTCAGAGGTTGTGCTTTTTAGAATAATTTCACAAGTATAAAATATTTAATTGTAAAAGAACGAAATTTGAGATCGAAAGATGGCGGTAAACGCAAAGTGTTAGTGGGATTAATTTCGGATGTAAATGCGAATTGAAATGGAGGGATTAAAGCCTTTTAAGCTAAACAATGAGAAATAATTAGACCGTTTTGAAAAAAATATACTCTATAAATCAATATTTTATAAAATAGTTTACCTCTAAGTATTGTATTAAATTAAATCTTTTGTACCTTTGCCCTTCCAAAAAAATGGACACAAATAAAATAATTATAAAATGCCTACTATACAGCAATTAGTTAGAAAAGGAAGACAAAAACTTAAGTGGAAGTCTAAATCACCTGCGTTGGATTCTTGTCCTTTTCGTAGAGGTGTGTGTACAAGGGTGTATACAACAACTCCTAAAAAACCAAACTCAGCGATGAGAAAGGTTGCAAGG
>JAYSUZ010000230.1:0-7488 GCA_043718845.1 Cytophagales bacterium | reverse complement strand
GACCATATCAATACCACGCAAGGAGGCTTTGATACCCGCAGGGTCGCCATCGTATAAGATGGTGATATTTTCGCTGTATCTTTTTATTAGACGTATTTGCTCTGTAGTTAACGATGTACCAGAAGAGGCTACAACATTTTCTACTCCCGCCTGATGTAAAGAAATAACATCGGTATAGCCTTCTACCAAGAAACAATTTTCTTCCTTCCGAATGGAATTTTTGGCTTGAAAAATACCGTAAAGAATGTCACTTTTATGGTACACTTCCGTTTCCGGAGAGTTGATGTACTTAGGTTGGTTTTTGTCTGTTTTTAAAATTCGAGCTCCAAAGGCAATAGGCTTACCACTTAGGTTATGTATAGGAAAAATAACACGTCCTCGAAACCGGTCGTAATGCTTGCGATCAGCAGTGTCTTTAGGATTTTCTTTGGCTAGAATAAGACCTGCTTTTTCAAGCATTTCTATCTTATAGCCTTTATGGGTAGCGGTTTTTAACAATCCATCCCATTCGTCAAGGCTGTACCCAAGTTCAAATTTTTTGATCGTAGCCTCCGAAAAGCCTCGTTCGTTAAAATAGCTGAGACCTATCGCCCTACCGTCTTCGTTGGTAAGCAGCAAATCGGCAAAATAATTTTTCGCATAGTTTAGTACGATATATAAACTGTCGCGTTCGTTCTGATGTTTTATTTCTTCCTCACTTCGCGGAGCACCTTCTTCTATTTCTATGCCGTATTTTTTTGCAAAATATTTCATGGCTTCCATATAGGATAAGCCTTCTAGCTCTTGTACAAAGGTTATCGCATCGCCCGCTTTTCCACAGCCAAAACATTTAAAAATTCCTTTTGCAGGATTCACCGCAAAGGATGGACTACTTTCGTTGTGAAAAGGGCAGCAGGCCCAATAATTTAAACCTTTCCTTTTTAAGGACACAAAGTCGCTTACCACTTCGATAATATCGATTTGTTGCGTGATTCTGTCTTTTGTTTCGTTTGATAGGCGCATTATAGAAATGTAAAGATAGGAGGAAACAAGGAAAAGAGTGGGATTTAATTTATTCACAATTAATGTGAATAATTATGTGAATAAGGATGCTACTCGATTGTAGTTTTATTCATTAAGAAGATGCGCACAAGTTTCCTTTTGGTAAAGGCTTTTATGGCTATTAATAACCACTGCAATGCTAAAAGCATAAGGAGAGCGAAGTATGGATTTTAGAAATAATTCTTTGTTGTACAAACAAAATAGCTCTGCGATATAGGGAGGAGTGAAGGTTAGAATGGTTAAACTACGACCACCGCCTTAAAGGTAAATAAAAATGTGTCTAGTCTGAATAGAAAATACTATAAATTTAATCGTTTAAAGAAGCGTTTCGGAGAATTGTCATTTATCTGACTTATTGTAGAACTATTTACGTATATTTTTGTGTTGTAAAACATAAGACCTAAATTTAAACGTACATGAAAACGATAAGCAAACTATTTCTTTATATTCTCTGTTTAAGCAGTACCTTGCTTACGGCATGTGCACAAGAAAATAAAAAAGATATAGTAAAGCGTGCCACTAAAGACTCTACCAAAATGAACGACGAAAAAAAACTAAGTGAAGAAGAATGGAAAGAAAAGCTTTCTCCCGAACAATTTCATGTATGCCGTGAAAAGGGAACGGAAAGGGCATTTACAGGAAAATACTACGACAATAAGGAGAAGGGAACCTATAAATGTGCTGCCTGTGGGAATCCATTGTTTAGCTCCGACACGAAGTTTGATAGTGGTACAGGATGGCCTAGTTTTTATGCTCCTATGGATAGTAATACGATAGCCGAACATAAAGATAAGAGCTATGGTATGATTCGTACAGAGGTGACCTGTAATAAGTGTGGCTCACATTTGGGGCATTTGTTTGAAGACGGACCTCAGCCTACAGGAATGCGCTATTGTATTAATTCTACGTCGTTGGATTTGGAGAAGAAATAATCTTAAAAACGGGCTATCATACGAATATTTAAAAATCTCGTGGAAAGTGTATTTGGAACAGCGTATTGATTGCTATTAAAATCACTTACCCATGAATAGGAAATAGTATTTGCAGCTCCAATAAGGTTTAATACTTCTAGGCTTATCCATAAAGATTCAAGCCCCTTCTTTGGTGATTTTGCTTTGTCGTTGAAGGAAATAAGTTTAGAAAATCCGATATCTACTCTATTGTATATAGGACCTTTAAAGTAAGAGCGGTACATGGTCGACTTTGGAGGCCCAAATGGTAACCCCGAACCATATACAAAATTTAGGTACATTTTAAGGCTTGGGTTGTTTGGAATATGGTCTTGGAAAAAAATACCCGCTGTTATTCGTTGGTCTGTAGGACGTCTAATATAACCTCTTCCATCATTTTGGACATCTTCTTTGGTATTTAAAAAACTTAAGCTAAACCACGATTGTTCTCCTTTTAAAAATTCTCCACTTACTCTAAAGTCTACACCTGTAGCGTATGCTTTGGCACTGTTTACGGCATAGTAGCGCAATCGTACATTGTCCATATCATAGGGGATTACATTTGTAAGGTATTTGTAATACGCTTCTGAAATGAACTTGAAATTTCGATTCCAAATTTTAAAATTATAATCCGATCCTACGATAAAGTGATAGGACGTCTGTGCTTTAATGTTTTTGTTGATAGCGCCGCTATAGCTTCTCATTTCGCGGTAGAATGCCGGCTGTTGGTATACACCTGTAGAGGCTTTAAATACAACGTCTTTTTTCCAATTAGGTTTATAGGCATACTGAGCTCTTGGGCTTATTAGGAGTTGATTATTTAAAGTCCAATAATTCATTCGTACACCATAATTCACTACATGATTGGAGTCGGGTTTCCACGTGTGTTGGAGGAATGCTTGAGTACGATAGGAGTTAAGATTAATAGAGCTGTTTAGCTTATCTATAATTTTGATGTATTGAGCAGAATCTGAAAAGGAATATTCTGAAATATTATCTTTAATGATTTCATTTCCTTCTGTGATACCCCATAGAAATTGATTTTTTTTATTCCAATCAAATTGTCCTTTATGAGAGAGTGTAAATACGAATGCTTGAAGCTCATTTCGAGCATGTCGAAAGTTTGATCCTGCACCTTTGGAAAGGATACATTTATTGAAATCTTGTGAACTCTGAGCCGTTTCAACAGCGCATAATTTGTAGATAGTTTCGATGTCAAAAAATTCTCTTTCGGTAGAGTGCATGGCAGATGTTAGGAAATCTATTTTAAGTTTTGTATTTACTTGGTGTGAAAATTTCAATCCATTTTGTATTGTATTGTATTGCATTGTTTCTTTTCCGCTAAACGCTACGTCTAAGCGGAGCGCTTCTGCTACAGTACCGAATGTGGTTTGACTTTTGGTGGGGATAATATCGTATCGGTTTATCGCATACGTAGTAAGTAAACTTAATGTAGTACGTTTTTCGAAGTCTGTAGAATCTTTTCTTTTTGTAAGATCAAATACAACGAGCGATTGTACGTCGTAAAAATGGGGTTTGTATTCCCCTTTGGTAGGTAAGGTGTTGAGTAGGTATTGTGAATTTTTATTTCGTGCGCCAAGGATATAAGAAACTCTTCTATTTTTGGTGGAGTTTTCAATATGTGCGGCAAATCCTAATAAACCAAGCGTGGCAGAGCCTTTGAATTTTTTAGGTTCTTTATATTTTATTGCAAGTACAGAGGAAAGTTTATCTCCATATTTAGCTTGCCAACCACCTGCGGAAAATTCGATATTAGAAACCATGTCAGGATTTACAAAACTTAGTCCTTCTTGCTGTCCTGAGCGCACAAGAAAAGGTCTGTATATTTCCATCTCGTTTACATAAACAAGATTCTCGTCAAAATTTCCTCCTCTTACCACGTATTGAGAAGAAAGTTCAGAATTGCTTACAACGCCCATTCCAACGGTGGCGAGTATTTTATTGAAATCTCCGAAAGCAGAGGGAAGGTACTTAGGTATTTTTGGGTCTATCGTAAGTGTGCTGACTTCATTGCGATGTTTGTCTTGTGGTTTATTACCTTCTATTGTTACTACTTCCAGAGATTTTATTTCTGGAAGTAAGGCGATGTCTTTTGTGATTTTCTCACCTGGTAGTACTTCTATAGAAAGTATTCGCTCAAGATAGGTATTATAGCGAAAACGAAGGGTAATCGTTCCTGGGGTTACAATAATGGAATAATTTCCTTTTTCGTTAGAGGGTACCGTTATATTCCCTTCTATCCAAGTGACTTCCGCATTATGAAGACTTTCCGTAACTTCTCCTGAAATTGTACCTTTTATAACCGCTTGCTGCGCAAAGGTTTTGCAACTACAGAAAAATAGCAAGAGTAGAGTCAGCGTTTTTAAAAACATTCCAGTACCACAACGGTTTATCACCGGTTTTATTGTTTTAGCTCCCTGAGCTTTAGTTTGAAGTCTCTTATTGTTTGAGAAGGATTAGGAGCATTAAAAATGAAACTTCCTGCTACCAAACTATCAGCGCCTCTGTCTACCAATTTTAATCCAGTTTCCATATTAACGCCACCATCTATTTGTATCAGACAAGAAGAATTTTGTGCGAGGATCATTTTTTTTAATCGACTAACTTTTTCATAAGTCATCTCAATAAATTTTTGACCACCAAAACCTGGATTTACAGACATTAAACAGACGTTGTCAAGGTCGGCTATGATATATTCTAGCGTGTCAATGTTGGTATGGGGGTTTAGAGCCACTCCAGCTTTACAGCCCAATGTTTTTATTTCTTGAATTGTTCTATGCAAGTGTGGGCAGGCTTCTTCGTGAACGGTGATCTGATAGGCTCCTAGATTTTTAAAGGTAGTTAAAAAACGTTCGGGTTTTTCAATCATCAAATGTACGTCCAACGGTTTTTTACTATGTCTTTGAATAGCATCCATTACAGGCATTCCAAAAGAGATATTGGGTACAAAAATGCCATCCATGATATCAATGTGCAACCAGTCCGCTTCGCTATTGTTGATCATTTCGATATCTCGTTGGAGATTTGCAAAATCTGCTGCAAGAATTGAAGGAGCAATGATTGTATTCATAAATTGTCTGTTATTATTTATTTTTCGATAATTCTTCTTTAAAATAAAAGAGAGGAACGATCAGCATTCCAAAGCATTCTCCATCTTCCTTTTTTATTTTTTTATGATGAACCTTGTGAGCTCTTCGAAGTGCTCTTAAATACCAATTGTCGGAATTTCTTAGAAATTTTATTCGTTGATGTATAAAAATTTCGTGTACAATAAAATAAGATAATCCGAAACCGGCTATGCCTAGTCCGAAAAATACCATAATAGGAAATTGGTACATTAAACCAAGCATAATAAACAACCAGCTTGGGATAGCAAAAAATAGTGCAAAACTATCGTTCTTCTGAAAAAGCACGTATTTCTCATCATGATGGTCTTTGTGTAAAAACCAAAGAGGGCCATGCATTAAATATTTGTGTGCAAACCAAGCTGCAAATTCCATGAATACAAATCCTGAAAAGAATGAAATAAAGTTCACAAAGTACAGCATATACTATATCTAATTATAATTATTGTACCTCTAAAGTAATAAATTTAATGTAAAAAAGAAAATTAGTTGAACGACAAATAACCAAGGAGCAACTTCATTATTCTTATTGATTTTTGAATTTAAAAAAAAGAGCATAAAGAAAAAGGAAAATGAGAACCACGCGATGTAATTTTGAATTGGGATAGCTATCGTATTCCATTTCCAAAAATCATATGCAATAGCTACAGGTTCAATGATATAATCGGCGAGTGTCATGATTGTAGCACCTACAATTGATTTTAGGAAGGTACTAAATCTCGTTTTTTCTATAATTACGCCTACGCAAAATACCATTATAAACCAATTGAAGCCAATGATTAAGGGAGTATTGAACAGTTTTATTCCCAATGTTTTTCCATAAATATAATTTCCAAATAGGATTCCTGTGTTTACTCCTATCACTTCTAGTATAAATCCAAAAAATAAGATCGAGCTAGTAACTAAAATGAACGTACTATTTTTGAAATCTTCATGTCTTATTAATACCAAAAAAGACACCAATAAATTCAGCGGAGTTAAAGATAGAAACCAATCCATAGAGGTAGTTTGTAGACCTATTAACCCACTTACATGAAAAAGTAGGATTATGAAAATTGAAAAAGAAGGTCTTTGGAACTGCTGAAGTAAATACGATTTATTAAATACCATTTATTTTTTGTTTTTCAATTTCAGTTATTTCCTTTGATTTAATCATATAGTCTTTTATTCTATTTTTAAGCGAAGTATTTTTTAAACTCGCAAGATTAGTTAATATAAATTCTTTGTCGGAGGCTTTTTCTTTATCGTATTTCAGCGCAGCCGGGCAGTTTGACTGAATTGTAAAACGAATAAACTTTAACTCTATATTTTTTTCATCTTTTAAAATAACGCTTTCCAATTGTTGTTTCCCTCGTTTAAAATAGGCCATTTTATCTTTAGGCGTTTTTAAATACTTCGCCATTGCCATTGTAATGGCACCTTTATACCCTGTCAAACTATTATTTTCAGAATTTGATATAGGAGATATTTTCAAATAGGCTGCCTCACACGCAGCCTTATTACTCATCGATTCTGCATAAATTTTCCGAGCTTCTTCTAAGGTCATTACTTGAGCATATATAGTGCCTGAAGCGACTATAAAAAGTAAAAGAGCAAGAACTGTTTTGATAGTATTAAGAATCATAAAAGCAACCTTTTTAAATTAAATTAAGTTTGTGCTTAAGCAAGCACCAAACAAATAATATATATTTTTTGCTATCCGTAATTCTTATTCGTTTAAGAATAATAACAGAGGCGGGTGTTTTTTTTACTTTGTTAAATAATGCTATATAATACGTATACGCTATGTAAACACCGAATCGAGAATCTTTTGATAGCGCGCGGATACCTCGAAGCCCAGCATCAAAATCTTTCTGAATATCTTTTTCTATTTCTTTTTTGCTTTTTTCATCAAACTGGTTCATCTCTAGTCCAGGGAAATAGGTTCTACCCATTAGTTGATAATCCGCTTTAAGGTCACGAAGGAAGTTTATTTTTTGAAATGCAGCACCCAATTTCATTGCATCGTGTTTAAGTGCTTGGTAAGATTTTTCGTCTCCACGTACAAATATTTTTAGGCACATCAGTCCTACTACTTCTGCGGAGCCGAGGATGTATTCTTCATAGCCTTCTTGATTGTAATTTTTATTGTCAAGATCCATACGCATACTTTTTAGAAAAGTATCGATGAGCGAACGGTCTATCTGGTATTTATTTACGGTCATTTGAAAACTATTCAATACCGGATTTAAACTTATCTTTTCATCTAGGGCTAGATAGGTTTCCTTTATAAAACGATCTAATAATTCTAGTTTATTGTAGTCGTGGAAAGTATCTACAATTTCGTCTGCAAACCTTACAAATCCATAGAT
>JAYSUZ010000229.1:0-3403 GCA_043718845.1 Cytophagales bacterium | reverse complement strand
GAGGCTATAAAAGAAGACTTATATTAAGAAATTACGTTTTCGTTTGAAAACGTAATTTTAAAAAAATGAACATTACATTGAACAATAAAAAATAGAACAGTGAAAAAAAGTCTTTTATACTTACTATTGATTCTCTTGATTGGTATTGGAGATTATAGTTATGCTAAAACCAATAGCCTTAGTGATTCCGTTACGTGTACGCAGCGATTGAATAAGGCAAAGAAGGTTTATGATGCGGGCAGGATAACGGAAGTGGAATTGTATCTTACGGAATGCTTAAAAGAAGGATTTTCAAAAGAAGAAAAAATGCAAGCGCTTCGATTGCTAATATTAGCCTCACTTTTTCAAGATGATTATGACAATGCAGAACGTAATTTATTGTTACTATTGAAGGAAGATCCTGAATATGTACTCAATCCTGCTATTGACCCTGCAGAATTTTATGAGCTGTACAATTCATACCGAACACTACCTGTTTTTAATATAGGTTTTACGGGTGGCGTAAATACTACTTATGTGTCGGAAAAGCAAGTTTATAGTGTAGGCAGCGAGGTCGACAACAAACCTAGCTATAAGAGTCGTATAGGATACCAAGGCGGCGTTGTTGTTGATGTACTGCTGTACCGAAAATTTCAACTTAACTCGGGCGTATTGCTGAGTTTGAAAAATTTTACGTATAAAAATACATTCCTATATAATAAAGCTACAACCCTTACTTCAAATGAAAATCAAACATGGTTAGATGTTCCTTTAGCTTTGAAATATACACTAGGCAAAGGGAAATTTAAATATTATGGTTTAGCTGGCGGAACTTTTGGATTGCTGTTAAATTCTAGTTCTACTTTATCTAGGCAAAATAGTGACAACTCCAATGCTGCGAAGGAAGGCGTTGAAAAATTCAATAAAATAAGAAATGCCTACACTACTGCTGCGTTGCTTGGAGTAGGGGTGCGTTATAAAGTGGGGTATGGGTATATGTTTTTAGATGCTCGATATACTATAGGTCTTATGAATGTTGCAGATGTTGAGAATCGTTATTATTCAAAAGATGGTAATAATTTATTTTATTATGGGTATGTAAGTAGTGATTTTACCATTAATAATTTAGCCTTTTCTGTAGGATATATGAAGTCCTTTTATAAGCCTAAAAAAATTAAACAATTGGGTGACGAATAATTTTAAATCAGAGTAGATCGTACGTATATTAAAGTATTTGAAATGAAAAAAATATTAATTTATAGTGTAAATTTTTTAATAGTAATTGCGCTATTGTCTTTTCTAGGGTGTCGAAAAAAAGATAAGGCAACGCTTTCTAAAGCATTTGTAAAATACTATGGAGGGTTATTGGAGGATAAAGGCGTAGAGGTTTTACAGACTAGCGATGGTGGATATGTCATCGCAGGGACTACAAACCAAGGTACAGGGCCTGGAGATATTCTTATTATTAAGACCGATGCCGAAGGCAACGAATTATGGAATAAACCGTTGGGGGTAGACTCTATTTATGAAGAATGCGGCTCTATTGCATTGTTGGCCGACGGAGGATACATTGTAGTAGGAACCAGTGCTTACAAAGTAAATCGAAAGTTTGATGTAACGGCGTTAGAAATTTCGAAAGACAGTACTTGCGTGTATGCCGCCCGACTTAGTTCCACGGGCGATATTGTTTGGTCTAAGAAATATAACAATCCTAGTCAGACATATGTTCGTATAGGGGCTTTTGGTAAAGGAGTGGTCGTAAATTCAAAGGGAGAATCTTTTATAGGAGGCATGGTAGATAGTTCGTATGTGTCGGGAGGAAATATAAAAGTGAACCTCGATTTATATGCTTTTATGATTGATGGCAATGGTGCACTACTGAAAGTTGGAGCATCGACGGTTTTGCCTTTTTCTTATGGACAGAACGATCAAAACGATTATACTACGTCTGTTATTTTAGCTGTAGATAAAGGCTTGGGGGATGAATATATTATGTCCTCGTCTACTACTCTCGATGGTCTTAATACGCCTCGTATTGTTAAATGTAGGTTAAATGTGTCGTCGATATCTCAAAATAATGCTCCTTCAAATAAAGCATGGCAAGAGCCTACATTTTATAGTGGAGGTCAAATTTCAAAAACAATGGATAATAATTATATTTTAACGGGTACAAAAGGAACTCCTCCGTTGTCTTCTGATATCTATACGATAAAACTCAATTCAACAGGCTTGGTTAAGATGAGTACGATGGCATATGGTGATTTAAGTGGCTTTAAAGATTTGGGTGTTTCGGTGATTGCTACTACTGATGGTGGCTATGCTATTTTGGGTGTTACAAACAGCGTGAATTATACGGATAATGCAGAGAAGCTAGACGATGTTTTATTGATTAAAGTAGATCAAAATTGGGTAGAGCAGTGGCATAAAGATTTTGGAGGAAAAGGAAATGATATAGCCGTGAAAGTCATACAGACTGCCGATGGAGGTTATCTAGTATGTGGTACGATTGCTTTTGGTGACGATGTAAGCAATTCGGGTGCTTCTAATTCTATATCGTTAATTAAGTTGAATTCGGAAGGGGAGTTGACCAATGTGGAGTAGTTTTTAAGACTTCTCTTTAAGGGAGGACTAAGTACCGCTAAAAAGTAAACGTATAGCCAACGGTACAGGTATATTCCGAAAATTTCTGAGTAGAAACCGAAGTAGTTTGTCGATTTATAACGACCGCATTTAACATAAAAGAATGTTTCTTTTTAAGCGTAATAGTGTTATTAAAACTCAGATTTAATATCCTAGAGTTATGTTTACCATTAGCATAGACATTATTTAGGGAAGTACTGATAGTAGACCGAAGCATCTTTTTAAACATACTTTTATTCACTGAAGCAATAGGCCCCAACGTAAACGTATTAATGCCCGACAATTCGCTGTTGTTTCCATTAATTCCTAAACTAAATCCAATATTTTTGGGTACAAGACTGTACCGATAGGATAAGTTACCATTATAGAATTTCGAATCGTTGTTTTCGCCGCTTGCTTTCTGGGTATTCTTAGCGATTTGATAAGCAAGATTCAAGTTCAATCCTTGTTTGCGTTCTTTTGTGCCAGTGTTATATCCAATTCCAATATTGGCACTTTGACTCACCTGAAAGAGACTAAGCGAATCATTGTTCTGAAACTGAGCAATACGTTGCGCTATAGCAGTACTCGTCTGAAAATTAGAATAGGTGGTACTGAAATTCCACTTCTGATTAGGAGAATACGATAAATTAACCGAACCAATAATTCTGCGAATAGTATTTGTTTCTGTCTTCTGTAAGTTATTTCGTTGCGTACCGATATTAAATCCAACGTTCACTTTTTCCTTCATTATTCTGGCGGTAGAATTAAATGTTATATTTTCCAAATCATTGTTGAAAAAGTA
>JAYSUZ010000228.1:0-3404 GCA_043718845.1 Cytophagales bacterium | reverse complement strand
GGGATCTAGTGTAAAAACAGGTCTCTCTTCCAAAAAAAAACCACGCGAACACCAAGGAACCATTGAATTTGGCTTCTCTTCGTCTCCATATTTGTCCTTATGTATCCGAATACTCGTTAATGATTTTGTTTCGTAAGCCTTTTCAAACAATTCATATTGATCTCCCAAAAGCTTTTGCATTTGAGATTTAAAGGCAGAGGGGAAAAAATTAGGTTCGATAATAGTAGAATTTAATAAGTGATACAAACTAGGTAGTCAAAGATAGTTTAAATATTCCAGCTATAGTATCAGAAAGCGTGAATAGCACTGAAACAGTTATAAAATAGCCATTTTAGTCCATAAATCAGTACTAAAAAACACCTGTTTTATAAGCCATTTTCACTAAATCAAAGGTATTTTTTAACTCCATTTTTTGAAGAATATTCTTTCGATGCGACTTAACGGTGTTAACGCTGATATTTAATAGCGCTGAAATGTCAAGCGTAGATTTACCATCACATATTAATCTCAAGAGTTGAAGTTCTCTATTGGAGAGCAAATCTACTGTTCGAGTAGGGTAAGAAATTGAAAAAATAGTTTCATATACACCGTTCTGGTCTTTTTTTGAAATCGAAAAATTTATCAAATCATCTTTTTTAGATTCATTAATATCCGAAATGAAAAATAAGTTATGCGTTGGATTTCCTTTTTCATCTACTTTGATAATCGTGCATTGGTGCAGGCTCCATAATATTTTTCCAGATTTACTTTCTACTGCATATTCGTATGAAAATTTCAAGTTTTTAACTTCTTCATTTTCTGAAAATCGCTTACAATAATCTAAATAAATTGGATATATAGTTCCTGAAATAATAGCCGAATGAATGGGTAGCATTTTAGAATAGTTGAACGGCAAGCCTCCCTCCAAATATTCTTGTGCTTCATAGCCAAATATATTTTTTACATTTTTACTGATGAGTTCATAGCAAAAGGTATCGTAGTTGAAAATACCTATTATAGCAGGTGAATTTGCTAGTAAATGAGTGTATAACTCCTTTTCTGATAATGATGACGATGTATCCATGTGAACGAATCAGTGTAGTATTAAGGCAAGATAATAAATTAAAATAATTAGATATATAAAAATAGTAACATTTTAAATATAAATAATGCCAAAAAAGGCATATAAATCATCCTTAGGGGTGATTGTTGTAGTAATTATTTAAGTGTACTATTGCATAGTTAAAATGGTATATATTCAGTGATAGGAAAAAATACGTATTTAACTAACTTCCGGAGTTCTCAAGTAGATGTGTGTATGTACTAAACTATAAATTTATCCCATCAGTACATATGCACATTTTTTAAACTATTTCTTTCATTGAACTTATCAATTTAGCTTTTAATCCTTCTGAAGCGGGCGCTAGTGGCAATCTTACTGTATTAGAGCATATATCAAGAAGTGCTAATACTTGTTTAATTCCTACAGGATTTCCTTCTTCGTATAAATAAGGATTAATATCTATAAACATTTTCAACAATTCGGTCGAGGCTTTAAAATCATTATTCAATGCTAATTTCAACATTTTTGAGAATTGAGCTGGGTAAGCATTGGCCGCTACAGACATGACCCCTTGTGCGCCTATAGCAATCATTGGAACGGTGACCAAATCATCTCCAGAAATCAAAATAAAGTCTTTACTCGCATACTTCATTATTTCAATAGCTTGCTCTATGTTTCCAGAGGCTTCCTTTATTCCTATTATATTCTCATGCATAGAAAGGCGCACCGTAGTCTTAGCCGATACATTTGAAGATGTTCTTCCTGGTACATTATATAGGATTATAGGAATAGGTGCTGCATCTGCAATTGCTTTATAATGCAAATAAATCCCTTCCTGAGAAGGTTTGTTATAATAAGGACTAACGGAAAGAATAGCGTCAACGCCTGTTAAGTCTGTATTCTTAATAGTGGTGATAATTTCAGCGGTATTATTGCCTCCAATACCATAAACAATCCCTATTCTTTTATTTACGGTAGCTATTGCAGTAGCGAGCAATTCCGCTTTCTCTGACGACGAAGTAGTAGCAGACTCTCCTGTAGTGCCATTCACTAAAATGTATGCTACACTACCTGAAATAGCATGGTTGATCAACTTTCTGAAAGCATCGAAATCAATAGTACCATCTTCCTTAAATGGTGTCACCAAAGCTACACCTGTTCCTATAAATTTACGTTGCATTCTACTACCTTTATATTGTCAAAATTAATTAAGCCCAAAATTGGCAAATAATTAATACAATGTAAAACCATAGACCGTTTATTTTAGGAAATAAATCCGCTTTTATGCAAATTCCTAGATCGGTAAAATTTCTTGTAATTGGGAAGTTGTACTTCTTTCGGCAAAGTGATGGTAGTAGTAGAATCCTTATGGGTAGAATCTACAGCAGAAGGCACTCGGATATAAATTTTTTTGATGATAATAACCTTTTGAATAGTCTCTGATGGAGGCGTATACTCTTTTGGAGCATAATTAAATCTGAAATTTATTATAAATGTAATAATCAATAACATACCTACAATTATAAGCTTTGGATAGATTGTTTTCATAGTGTACTCCAATATATTGGCCTCCTCTGTATATAAACGCAAAAATCGTTCTAAAAGATAAAAAAAACTATTTAATTAGTTTCCTGAATTTGTACTGTCGCTACTAGCACCTGTAGAATCCTTGGTAGCTTCACCATAGCTCATTGCACATCTGAAACCAATCGTAGCATTTGACGAATCTTGGGCAATATACCTTCGTGCGCCAGGAGCCATCCAATAGGCTATATCGTTCCAAGAACCGCCTTTGTAAATTCGATTGTGCCCTCCATCGAAGGAATTGAAACCTGCTTTGTTATAATCATTTTCGTTGCTCGTCAAAAAACCATTCGAGGTATTATCTTCTTCTTCTCCACCTTCAAAGGCAATCGCTTCAAACTCGTCAAAAACCCATTCATTCACATTGCCTGCCATGTTGTATAGACCAAAATCATTTGGAGGATATTCCCATATATAATTTGTGATTATAGCGCCATCATTTCTCCTGTTTCCTATTATACCTCCATAGTCGCCTCTGCCTCGTTTGAAATTAGCAAGAAAATTACCAAGCTGTTTTTTACTTGCATTTCTTACTGTATTACCATCCCAAGGATATATTCTTTTGTGTGTTTCGTTGGCATCTTTAAATTGATTGTCAACAAAAGCTTGCGCCGCATACTCCCATTCCGACTCAGTAGGAAGACGATAAGTAACAGCACCCGAAGGCGCTTTGGAGGCATTTTTTTTGACTTTTGTATCGGTTGGTTGAGTTGGATTATTGGATAAGTAATCGTTTACTTTTTCCGTCCTCCATAAACAATAATCACTGGCTTGCATC
>JAYSUZ010000227.1:0-7499 GCA_043718845.1 Cytophagales bacterium | reverse complement strand
GAAGAAAAAGCCGTACACCCTGGCACCATGTTTTTATCTTGCAATGCATGTCCGATATCATGGGCTGCATGATAATTTAAAATACGTTCGTAATTCGTACCTATAAAGTCATACTTTTCAGATGCGGAAAAAGAAACGCCATAAATTTCTTTTTTATATTCTTCGGGTATAAAATCGTCGATATCTCGATTAAACCAAACTATAAAATATTTTAAAAATTTCAGATAAGCCGCAGATGGTATTAACGCATTCAGCTGTCCAACAAAATGATCTTCTTGTTTTACTACTAATTCTTTGGCTAATTTTCCATGAACGACTCCTCTTTCAAACGCTTCTCCTTCTAAGTACATCTCCCATATCCCTTGCTTATTTTTACGTAGCCAATTATTTCCTAATACATAAAAATTATCCCCCATTTTTTTTCGTTCTATTTTTAAAACTTCCAAATTATTATTTTTAGGAAGATCAATAGAAATCACAAAATTATAATACGCTATACCCGCTATGATAATAATCAACAAAAGTAAACCCGTATACTTTATTATTTTAATTAGTATGTTTGCAAGTCTTTTCATCTTACTTTTTCCTTATGACAAATAGTATATTTGATGTAAATTGTGTAGTATCGATAATTTCAACGCTAACGTTATAGTCAGCGACTATCGCCAGTATTTTCTCTTTTGAAGTAAAACTCAATTTGTCTATCGTTACTTTATTAAAGCCGACTATTTTGGTAGAAAAAAATTCTGTCAGTTTAGTCCCTTTATGCCTTTGTTTTAACTCACTATTCCCATCACGAATAATCAAGATACCACCTTCGTTTAAATTATCCAAGCATTTCCGAATTAATACTGCCTGATTATCTTCCTTTAAATAATGTAATACGTCACTAATTATGAAAGCATCACTTTTTTCATACGTATAGTCCAACACATCGCTATGAAAGAAATCTAGTTTCGAGGTCTTAAGTACACTGTTTTTGGCAATCTCAATTTTTTCTTCATCGTAGTCAATACCTACAATCTTCCTCTCTGGCGATGTTAGGCTTAACATATACGACAAATACCCATATCCACAACCAATATCTACAATCTTTCCTTTCGAAGGAATTAGAGCATCGAATACACTGTAATTGTTTTCTAATTTGACTTTTATGCGTGTATACCATTCCACTACAGGACCCTTAAAAATATAACTCTTCACTAATTTCCCTCTGAAATAATCGGTAGACGACAATAATGCTCTTTGCTCTGAATACGTATTTTCAAGACTGAGCAAGGATGCAGACGGTATAAATCCAATAAATGCTCTACAAAAATCACCACTCCAATCGTCTCCAAATTTCATTTCACAAAATAGAATATAGGCACAAATTGAATTGATAAATTTTTTCGAAATATTATTTTCAATATTCTTAAATTTAAAAAATGCAATTATATTCACGACAATACTTCCCAAAATATAATATACTACCACGGTACTTCCTAATAATACGGTATAAATAGTAATCGGCAGCTTTCCTTTTTTCTTCCTTTCTAAGATAAACAATTCGTATAAAAATGGCTGTACTACTAAAGAAATAAAAACGATACAACTTACTCCAATTATAGTAACCAGTGCAATAGATTTCAAGGCTGGATGTTGGGCAAATATTAGCACTCCGATTCCTACTATTGTTGTAAAAGCAGAAAGGAAAATAGAATTACGATAAGACGACAATATATTTTTCCCATACTTATATTGCTGCTCTAAGCCATCAACGGTAAATATACTATAATCGTCCCCTAGTCCAAATATAAATGTGCAGACTATAATGTTTACAATATTAAATTTAAGTCCTATCAAACCCATAATTCCTAATATCCAAATCCAACTAATTAGCATTGGTAAAAAAGCTAGAACAGCCAATTCTATTCTTCCATAAGAAAGCAAAAGAAAACCAAAAACCAAACCCGAACACAGTATTAAAATTAAATTAAAATCCTCATAAAGTATCGTAGCTACGATTGACGCCATAGAGCTGCTATCCAAAACATATACTCCTGAGACTCCTTCAAACGCTTGGTAAACCTGGTCTTTATTCGCTCGGTCTACTTTGAGGACGGTAATAATCGCTACTCCCTTCTCCGTTTCCGGACTATATTCTTTCAGAAATAGAGCTCTTAACTCCTTTACAGACGAGTCATTTTTAATGCTATAATCTTTAGACAAAAGCACTAAAAACGTTTCAAAAGCTTCTTTTTTGAAATGAAATTCGTTTCCATAATAATATAAACGTTTTCTTAGAGCATCTATTTTATCCGATGTCCAAAAGAGCCTCCATTGTTTTATTTTTTCTACTCTAGCAGAATCTGTTAATAGAAATTCTCCACAGTTGGTATGTTTTTTAACTACCTTTTTATCTTCCAACTTTAGAATCATTGGTAGTGTTAGTGCATTTATCGTTAATGCTTCGTCTAGCGTATTTCCATTCGATACGAGAAATACCGAATTTAATTTATAATTGGTGATTTCATCTAATTTATTTTCAGCTTCTTTCAATTCAGGACTGAGGTAACTAAGTTTTGTCATGTCCGTTTCAAAACCTACTTTAGAATATTGAAATGCAAATACAATAGTTGAAATAAAAACCAGAAAAAGCAACACCTTGCTTTTGTGAAAGGGATATGTAGTTATTGCATCTAAAAAAGTAATTTTATTTTCTATACTATTTTTTCTTTCGTCCATCTTTACTAGCGGAGGCAAAATAATAAGGCAACATAATGCGGCACCCAATAAACTAAACGCTGCAAAAAGCCCCATATCTTGAAGTGCTTCCGATTGCATATAGTGTAAGCACAAAAACGCACCTATTGTGGTAGCACAACCTAATGTAAGCGGAAGTGTGAGGTCTGAAATTACTTTTTGAATGGAACGCTCGTGCTTTAAATGCGTAAAAAAATGCAAGGAATAATCAATAGCAATACCAAGTACAATAGAACCCGCACCAATAGCTATGGCAGATATCTCCGTCCGGATTAGATATACCAACGCCAATGAGAACCCTGCGCCAAACACTACAGGTAAAAAAATAAGAAAGATCGTTTTCAGGTTTCTGAAATAGAGGAAAAGCCCTATAAAAATAACTATTACAGCAACAAGGGTGGTAAAAATAGAATCCGCCTTTATTTGTTTACTGTTTGCAACTGCCACCGCTGGCGAACCAAAAAAATCCGCTTTTATGTCTTTATTTGTTGAACTTTCTAGATTTGTTATAATTTCGGAAAGCCCATTTAGGAGCACTATATTTTTATCCGAATTGGTGGAAGAAAAAGCTGAAGATATATAAATAAACAAATTTTTTCGGTCTTTTGTAAAAAAATAGCCGTTGTACAATGCTACGTTATCATCGGATTGTAGTCGATTCAATTTAGTAAGCGCATAGTTATTCAACCCAAGAGGATCTTTTATAATATAATTTTTAAGCACTACACCTTCAGAGGAGTGAATCGTTTCATTATTTGATTTTATTCGATTATAAATAGCAGAATCTGCTAACTGGTTTTCTATTTTTAGATAATCTTCTGTATCTAAGTAATAAGGCAAGTCCGAATACAAAAGATCGAATACATTCAGGGCTGTTTCATCTTCTATTTTATACTTTATTTCTTTTATCCAAGTGCTGTCGTATTTTTCTTGCAACCTCGTCACAAAAGTATCCGCATAGTTGGCGAGTATATCAGGACTTACCAAAACCGAATCCTTGAGCCTAATTGTAACAATTAAGCGATCGTTAACCGCTAGATTTTTAATGGCAGATTGGTATTTTTTTATTTTCTCATTTTTAGGTATAAATGCAGTAATGTCGTCTTTCATCGTTAATTGTGAAGAACAATAAACGATAGCACTCACCAACAAGAGGAGCAGTATGTAAAATACACCTTTTTTAGACTCAATTAATTTATATAGTAAAACGAATGAATTAGACATAACGTAATTTAATTTAAAAAATTCGATTTAGTAGGTATGGAATCGACAGTAGGATTTTTTCTAAAAATCGACAATAATAAAAGACTAACTAGCCCAACAACTATAGACGCTATAATCGATAGCAACAAGCCTCCTATCAAAAACTGATGCATAAATGCTAGGAAATCTTTATGCATAAGATGGGTATTTAAAACCAATTCATACGATGGATGTGCTACAAAATAAGCACCGAATCTATAACTAAAATACATGATTATAATATTCATAGGAGGAAAACTGATATTTGCACTTGCAACAACAATCGCTACATTCAACCTAAAAAACAACGCAAGCGGAATACCTACCGCCAATTGAAAACCCCAAATAGGCACTATTCCAATAAAAATTCCAAAGGCTACCGATAGCGCTTTTTGTATATTTGTTTCATTACTTCCTATAATACTTTTCTTAACATCTTCCCAGAATTTTTTTTTTCTTATCTTTAAAATAAAACACTTAGGACGAATATACAGAAATGAAATAAATACAAAGAGTGTGTTTAATAGGGTGATACGAAATACGTCTGGCCCTGGTCGGAAATGAGAAACCCTATCCTCTCCGTAGAAAACACTTACTGGCTCTGAGGTCACGTTAATTCCCATCCATGCAGACCGAACCATAATTTCAATCTCAAACTCGAATTTGCCTGTGTAAAATTTCACACCCCGATATTGACCGATGGGATAAAGCCTGAAGCCCGATTGTGTATCTGGTAATTTAATCCCTGTAATGACCCAATACCAAAAACTTGAAAACTTATTTCCAAAACTACTCTTTCCTGGCACACTCTTTTGATTCATATTTCTTGCGCCAACAATAAGTACATTTCCCTCTTTCTCTACTCTATGTATAAGCGTAGGGATATCATAAGCAAAGTGCTGACCGTCCGAATCGAGAGTTATTGCATAGTCATATCCCTTAGAAATAGCATACTCAAATCCTTTTTGAAGTGCTATTCCTTTCCCTTTGTTTGTGTCAATAGTTAGGAGTTGTATGTTAGAAAAATCGGACAATAATGCCGAAGTTGAATCCGTGGAGCCGTCGTTTACAACAATCAAATCTTCTGTATATTCTAACACCGTATCTATTACGCGCTGCACCGTACGTTCATTATTATACGTAGGAATCAGGACACAACATTTTAATGCTTTAAACTTGGCTTTATAATCTACTGGAATATTCATTATTAGGATAATAAATCTACAACTTATCCGTTGTTTGGTATGTATTGGAAATTATTTAAACTAAACAAAATACATATTAATTAATTGTTACTATTCGTACGTTTTATTTAATATAATACTCAGCATCACAGTAATCTACAAAATAGCTCCTTTTATATGAATTATTAAGATTTATTACTATATTCGCTATCATGAAGTTAATTAATTACTTTCACGAAAATATAAACTAATTAACAACACTATGACAACTACTTCGAAAGAACAAAGAAAAGCCTTAAAAACTACAATCACAAATGCTATAAACATTGTACTTTCCAAAAACAAGCATTTGAAGGATAAAAAAGTACAAAAAACAATTGATGAGGCCGCATCTGAAATAGCTAAAAAAATCACAAAAGTAGCAATAGTAAAAGTGCCTGCTGTTCTTGTTGTTAAAAAAACAGCAGTGCCTACTGCAAAAAAAGCTACTGCCTCAAAAGCTACCAAACTTCTTAAAGTACCGGCTGTAAAAAAAGTAGCCAATGCTGTAAAAAAAACAATACTTAAAAAGCAGGATTAAACGAACCTAAATGCCTCTACCAAAATTTTTACTAACGAAAGATATAACACTTTCAAATACAATCATTTACCTTTCTTCTGAAAAGGAATTTACGTCGGATAGTCATTTATTAAACAAAGAGGAAGCCCATTTCATAACCCAGCAGTTTAGAAATGGGCTGGAGGTAGCCGAACTTTTCAGTCCACAAAAAAACGTCTATACCGTAGCACCAATTTTAGATGGAACTAAAGAAACAATCCTCGAAAAATACCGTCGTGCAGGAGCTGCGCTTTGTTCAAAACTGAACAATAAAAAGCACAAAGAAATACTGCTCTATTCAAAAGAATCAAAAGAAAACTTATTCGCCTTTGTAGAAGGAATTGCACTCGCCAATTATAAATTTTCTAAGTACAAAACAGATACTACCACTTCGCTTGAAAGAATAAACATACACTCAGCCCTTGATCTAACAAAGGACATAGAAGAGTTGACAATTATTTTAGAGGCTATTTACAAAACAAGAGATTTAGTAAATGAACCTGTTATTTACCTTACGGCAGAGCAGTTTAGCGAAGAAATAGTCAACCTTGGCCTCGAAGCGGGTTTTACAACGGAAGTCTTTAATAAAAGTAAAATTCAAAGTTTGAAAATGGGTGGCCTACTTGCGGTAAATGCTGGAAGCCCTAACCCTCCCACCTTTAATGTACTAGAATACAAACCTGCAAATGCGGTCAATAAAAACCCTTATGTATTAGTAGGAAAAGGTGTAGTCTACGATACAGGCGGACTTAGCTTGAAACCTACCGAGCACTCCATGGACATGATGAAATGCGACATGGCTGGTGGCGGAGCGGTGGTAGGTGCTTTTTATGCTATAGCAAAAAATAAATTGCCTATCCATATTATAGGGCTTATTCCTGCTACAGAAAACAGACCAGACGGCAATGCTATCACGCCTGGCGATATTATTACGATGTACGACGGCAAAACAGTGGAAGTACTCAATACCGATGCCGAAGGCCGATTGATTTTGGCTGATGCACTTGCTTACGCCAAAAAATACGACCCCGAACTTGTCATTGACCTCGCCACCCTTACAGGTGCTGCGGTAAGAGCTATTGGCAAAGAAGCCATTGTATATATGGGCACTGCGGATGAATCGACTAAAAAAGCGCTTGAAAAAGTAGGTATGGAAGTTTTTGAACGTTTGGTCGAATTTCCACTTTGGGAAGATTACGACAAGCATATCCAATCCGACATTGCCGACCTCAAAAACATCAGCGAATCGGATGCCGGCGCTATAACCGCAGGCAAATTTCTAGAACATTTCACATCTTACCCTTGGCTGCACTTAGATATAGCCGCTGGAGCTTTTATGACAAGTCCATTCCACTATTGGATAAAAGGAGGAACAGGACTGGGAGTTAAACTTTTATATAATTTCATGAAAACAACTATAAAATCGTAACTTTAGGTTAATTATTCACCTAACAAATTCTAAATTTATGAAAAAAATAATTTTACTTAGTATAGCAATTGGCATAGTATCTATGTGCGCTATCAACGAAACTATGGCTCAATTTAGTGCTGGACTGAGAGTAGGATTTAATGCTTCCAATACCTACAACAGCGGAGGTCTTGATACCAAATTTGTACCTGGTTTTCACATCGGCCCCTATTTTCGCATGAGTTTTAAGGATAAATATAGAGTACAAGCCGATGTCCTGTTTAGCACCAAAGGAGCTGCCTACAAAGGTACACTAGGAGGT
>JAYSUZ010000226.1:0-7518 GCA_043718845.1 Cytophagales bacterium | reverse complement strand
AATAATTTCTCTATAGCCTTCAAATTTTCTCTGGGTTTTAAGATCAAATCGAAATCTTCTAGTCGATTCAAAATTTGCACTAATTTCAATAAAGACACTAGTGAAACGTGCAAATTTTGAATCGACTAGAAGATTTCGATTTGATCTTAAAACCCAGAGAAAATTTGAAGGCTATAGAGAAATTATTCAGTGATAAAACGAGAAAATGATGGCAACTGTAAAAAAAATAATCGTTTCCATTCATCTAGGAGGACATGAATTAGAAGTAGGAGAATTGTTAAGGGAAGGAAAACGAATTTATTTTAAGTATTATTTAAGTTTTATAGAGCGAGGAATCGAAATATCACCTTTCAAACTCAAATTGTCGGATCAACTTTATTGTGCGGAAGAGATTCCTTTTGAGGGACTTTATGGCGTATTTGCAGATTCATTACCAGATGGTTGGGGACGATTATTATTGGATAGAACATTGTCGTCGAGAGGAATTTCGATAAATGAAATTTCCACATTAGATCGGCTGTCTTATGTGGGCACGAAAGGAATGGGGGCCTTAATTTATCGTCCTGAGATTCCTTCCTTGAATCAAGAAGTGAGAGAAATGGAGTTGGACGCTATCGCACAAGCCACGAATCAGGTAGTGGCAGGCACTCCTTCTGCTTTATTGGAAGCGCTTTTCCAATTAGGAGGCTCGTCTGGTGGTGCGCGACCTAAAATCCTTGTAGGCTATAATCCAACGCTAAAACTATTCATGAGTGGCGATGCTACTTTACTCAATGGTTATGAGCATTGGATGATTAAATTCCCAGCTTCTATAGATCTAAAAGATAGCGCAAATATAGAATATGCCTATTATAAAATGGCATTAGATGCTGGTATTGAAATGTCAGAATGTAAACTGTTCAAAGGTGTTTCAGGAAGTGTTTATTTTGGAACAAAACGTTTTGATAGAGTAGAAGGCAAGCGGCTACACTTACATTCTGCAGCGGGTTTGATGCATGATAACTTTCGTTTGAGTAATTTAGATTATGGTCATTTGATGGATGGAACATTTAAACTAGAAAATCATACTCGGGCATACGAAAAAATCTTACGTATCGCAGCATTCAACATTTTTGCACATAATAGAGATGACCACAGTAAAAATTTCTCTTTTTTAATGGACGAATTTGGCAATTGGAAATTAGCACCTGCTTATGATTTGACATTTTCTTCTTCGGCTCATGGCATGCACAGTACAATGGTTTCGGGCGAAAGTCAGCACCCTGGTAAAAAACAGCTAATGCAATTAGTCGATTATTTTCAACTAAACAATGGCCTTGAGATAATTCAAAAAGTTGAATCCATCATTTTAAATTGGAAATTCTATGCATCAGAATGTGGTGTAGAAAAAGCTTCAGAAAGTAGAATAAATAAAACTTTGTTAAGCATGCGAAATACTTAGCTTTTTAAAAACCGCATAGGTCTAATAACATTCTCGTCTTAATAAAATTTCCTACACTGCTATTCAAGAACCACTCCCCCCTACTTATTCGGAGGTGGAATATCCGCCATAATACGCTCTACTATCTTTGGCGCATTGTCGCTCACTATGGTGTATATGTAGTTGGAATTTGAATTGTAATTGGTCTTAAATTTATTGCCTGCAATTTGTTTTCCGTTAATATCGAAAATAGAATAGTGTGTTATAAATGTCCTTTCATAATTCAATGCTGCTCTGTCCAAACAATTTTCATAATTCGTTTTTACTTCAAACTGATTTATAAAAATATAATAATCTACATCGTATTTTTGTTTGAAATAAGTAAAAAATTCAGGGTCTTTTATTCGAACGCCAAAATACTTCCCATTATCTTTGGGCGTATTGTAACTGGTAGCCGTAGATTGGTTCGCGCCTTGCATTTTATCTCTTTTCTTTTCAAACCAACCCTTCTCATCAGGCACAGGATTGTCTTGGAGTTTATACTGTGCATTATTAGGATTGTATTCGCTGTATATCAAATCTTGGTATCCATAAGTCACAGAGCCGTATATTTTATTTAAATCGCTCGTAGAGTCTTTTGATTTGCCCCCTATAAGGCGAATCATCTCATAGCCTTGCACATCAAGCAATGCATTCAATCTCCTTCGAAACATCTGTCTTACTTTTGGCATTGCCATATTTGACTTCGCTGCTATCTCCGCATCAGCATCTGAAAAATACAAATAGGGGTCGAATGGAATAACTAAAATTTGTTTTCTGTCCTTATCAAATTCATAAGGCACTATTGAATTTGCCATTTTCGGTTCTTCGGCAGGAATTTTCGCTACTTCTTTAATTTCCTTAACTTCTTTTACCGGTTCTTTTAGGGCAGGCTCTTTTACAACAGGGTCGCCTTCTTTTTTTATTTCTTTGGGTTCAATATGTGGTGGCAAAGAGGGCGTATTTGCGTAGTCCTGAGGCTTGTTTTTCGTACCTACTACAAGGTCTTGCCCTGCCCTTAATTGCATATTATTTAACCGCATCAACTCATTTACAGATGTATTGTATTTTTTTGCAATCCCATAAAGCGTTTCGCCCGGCTGAACTTTGTGTAATATAGAATTTTCTTCTGGCAACGTGGCTTTCAACTCAGGACTATACGGGATGTTAATAATTTGCCCTACTTTCAAGCCACTTTCTAATTCAGGATTTATCTCCAATAAATCAGAAACAGGAATCCCATATTTTGTAGAAATACCATATATAGTTTCGCCTGGTGAAACCATATATTGGATATGAAGTTTTTCGCTAATCTTTGTTACACCAACCGAGTCCATTATCCTTGCATAGGAAAATGGACTTGTAATTAAAATAAATAAAAGTATAATGCTATTTTTTTTCATCCCAACCGTAGTTTAATACTTCTTAAATCTAAAAGATTTGTACCAATCTGACAACAAATTGATACAAATCTTTTACACTAAACTTTTTATTTATCGAATAAACGCCTTATAGATATCGTTCCCATTAGCATAGAGCATTAAGCCAAACAAAAATATCATTCCAAAATAATTGGTTATTTCCATAAATTTCTCGCTTGGCTCTTTCTTTGTAATCATTTCATAAAGAATAAACACTACATAACCACCGTCCAACATAGGAATTGGAAGGAAATTCATAAACGCCAATATGATAGAGATAACCGCTGTAAATACCAAAAACCCTTCCATCGTAAACTCTTTAGGTGTAGAAGAAGCCATAGCGCCAAAACCTCCAATCGACTTGTATGCTTGAGCATCTTTGTCAAAAAGCAAGGAGAGACTTTTCACATATCCTGTCAATTTTTCAATAGTCACTCTTATACCTGCTGGAACTGCAGTGAATATATTATATTCCAAACGCTCAAATTTAAGAAACGTTGCAGGCGATTTAGGACGAAACCCTATAATTCCATCATTGGGAACAGTCAACTCGTACACCAAGGTTAGTTTATTATCTTGAATCGTCTTTATTCTGATTTTTTTATTTTTATTCTTATCTACTTCCGATCGAAACTCATCGTAGTAAACAATATTTTTATCATTTATACTGACTATCTTTTCGCCTTTACTCTTCATTCCTGCAGCAACAAGATTTTTGTTTACGATGCTGTCTATCTCAAATGGAAATCTAAAGTCTACCAATGGTTTTCTTGACTTTTCCATTTTCGCCAAAGTCCCTTCTGTTATAAATTTCTGAATGGCAACTTCTTTTCTCTCTCCATTTCTCTCCACTTCAATTTTCTGTGGAGCATCAAAAATCAACGAAGCATTTACTTTTCCAAAGTTTACCACTTTTTCACCGTCAATACTTATTAATTTATCTCCGTTTTGCAACCCTGCATTCAGCATGATAGAGTCGCATGAAATACCGTATTTTACGTTTTCATTTGGAAGATATTGCTCTCCCCAAATAGCCATTACGAAAATAAAGATGATCATACCTAAGAAGAAGTTTACCAAAATTCCTCCCATAATAATAATCAACCGTTGCCAAGCCGGTTTAGAGCGGTACTCCCATGGCTGAGGCGGCTTGCCCATTTGTTCTTTGTCCATAGACTCGTCTACCATTCCCGCTATTTTTACATAGCCACCTAATGGAAACCAGCCTAATCCATATTCTGTTTCGCCAATCTTTTTCTTAAACAATGCAAAGTTCAACACACTCGGCAGTGGAAACAGAAAATCGAAGAAGAGATAAAATTTATCTACTCTAGTTTTGAAATATTTTGCCGCAACAAAATGTCCTAGCTCATGCAATGTAATAAGGATTGATAAGCTAATAAAAAGTTGTAAACCCTGTACCCAAGTAACTCCCATTATAATTTATTTTTAAACTTTGATAATTAAATTTTTCGCCAGCATCCTGGTTTCTTTGTCTGTATTGATATAATCTTCTAACGAAGGCTTTTCTATAAAAGTACCTTTTGCCATACACTGTTCTAAAACATCTGAAATTTTCAGAAATGATATTTTGTCGTTCAAGAATTCTGCTACCGCTATTTCATTTGCCGCATTGAGGATACACGCCATGTTGCCTCCTTTTTCCAACGCTTGAAAAGCGAGTCCAAGATTTCGAAAGGTGTCCAAATCTGGTTTTTCAAAACTAAGGTTGTGCGATAGACTGAAATCAAATCTCGGAAAATTCGACTTCAATCGGTTAGGGTATCCAAGTGCATACTGAATAGGCAACTTCATATCCGGAAGGCCCATCTGCGCTTTTATAGAGCCGTCTTCAAACTGCACCATGGAGTGTACTATAGATTGAGGATGGACGGTAACTTCAATTTGTTTTGCTTCCAAGCCAAACAGCCATTTCGCTTCTATCACTTCCAAGCCTTTGTTCATCAGCGAAGCCGAATCGATGGTGATTTTTGCCCCCATGCTCCAATTGGGATGTTTCAGTGCTTGCGCTTTAGTAACCGTTTGCAGATACGCACGGTCTTTTCCTCTGAAAGGGCCGCCGGAAGCGGTCAATATGATTTTTTCGATGGGGTTGTGAAACTCTCCAGCCAGACATTGGAAAATAGCCGAATGTTCTGAATCTACGGGAAGAATATCCACTTTATGCTCTAAGGCCAATTTGGTCACTATATCACCTGCTACTACCAAGGTTTCTTTGTTGGCAAGTGCAATGTGTTTTCCAGCTTTTATGGCTCGAATAGTAGGCAAAAGTCCTGAATAACCTACAAGTGCTGTCAATACAATATCGATAACTTCCATCTCCACTACTGAAGCTAGGGCATTGAGTCCGCAGTATACTTTTATCCCTGCGCCGTCTAATGCGGAGAAAACTTTATCGTAAAGCAGCTCGTTGCCAATCACTACCGTATTGGGCCTAAACTCCAATGCTTGCAGAATTAACAAATCAGCGTTCTCTTGTGCGGTGAGCACTTCAACTACAAATTTGTCTTGATGCTGCCTAATGACATCCAGCGCCTGTGTGCCTATGGAGCCTGTAGAGCCTAGTAATGCAATATGTCTTTTTGTATCCTGTTTCAACTTTCTGTACTTTCAGCCTTCTTTAGCAATTGAAGACTCACAAATCTTTCAAATATAATTGAATATAGGGGAATAAACAATTGTTGTTTTTTAAAATACCTCGCAAGTTCAACTGACTCTTAGTCAAGACCTACCAACTACTACCTGAACCGCCGCCGCCCGAACTTCCTCCTCCAAAACTTCCTCCTCCACTAGAGCTAGACGACGACGATCGTTCTTTCATAGGAATTGTATACCTTGTTTCTTTTTCATGCATACAACTTTTGCACTTATACGTTTTACACCCTGTACCTGAACTAGAATACGTGGCAGAAACCAACGTTCTATCGCTGAATAAATAATAGGCCTTTACGCCACACTGAATACATTCCGAATACTTAGAAAATGAATTTACATAACTATTCACTTCTTTTTCTCCACAATCTCTGCATAACCATACATCATAATCGATAGACTTTAAATTTTCCTCTAACAATTGTGTACCCTTCAAATATTGGTCGTCTTCCGTTTCCGTTAGTTTAACAAGAGCATCTTTGCATGATTTACAATTTCGAGGATGATTACGAAGTTTGCGTTTCTCTCCTTCTACATAAATAACATATCCAATAAATATAAGGGGGAAAAATAATGCAGCAACCCACCACCTTTCGTGCGATTTTTTAAATTGTAAATAATTGCCATAATAATCCCCTTCCACTCTTTTTTTAGCCAAAGCCGCATTGAGGCGGTATCTTTTTTCTACAAAAAGCAACAATACCATAACATAATTGCCTAGTATGAAAATAAGTATAAAATTGTCTCCAGAATAAAAATTAGACATACTGAACACATATACAAGTGGAATAAATACATATAAAAGCAACCAGATTTTCTGACTTATAGCAGCTAAATAGTCTCCATTTTTATCTTGAAAATTATCTTTAAAGGTTTTTTTATTCCGTTTAACGAAATAGACGATTAATACTACTAAGAAGTAAATGCCTCCAGAAACAGTAGTCACAGAAGATCGTGTGATTTTTTCTTCTTTTGCCATAGCGGTGTTCAGTTCCTTTGCAATTTTAGAATTCTCCGGATTTTCCAAAATGTCACATGTAGATTTTACACCTTCTAAAATCCCTTTATCATAATTCCCTTCTTTAAACGCAGGAACCATATAAGCCATCTGTATCCTTTTGCAAATGGCATCGGGCAACATGCTTTCCATTCCATAGCCCGTTTCAAACTCCACTCTCCGCTGGTCCATAATCATTAAAATAAGCAAGCCGTTATCTTTTCCTTTTATGCCAATCCCCCATGTATTAAACAACTGAGTAGCGAATGTTTTGGGAACCGCCTCTCCTATCGAATTCAATACCACTAAAGCTACTTGGTCTGAAGTTCTAAATTCTAACGCTGTAAGTAGTGTATTAATCTCTGATGCCGTAGAAGGCTGTAAGAAATTATCCGGATCGGATACATAACTATTGGTAGCTTTTTTAGTATTTGGAACCGACTCTACGGTGTAAGATGTCCCTCTTTCCTGTGAAGTATAATTAGAAGCATCCCCATCGGAGGTCGTGATAATTTCGGGTTCATTGACTTGAGCAAGGATATGAAATCCTATCCCTAAAACAAGGTAACATACTACCAGCATTCTTTTCATATTTGCATTTTATAGTTTAAAGAATCTAGTTACTTATAAATACGGTAGTTTGCTAGAATTGCAGTGTAAAAAATAGGCGATTCCTGTCTTTTTCTAAATACTAGAGCCTCTTCAGCACTTTTTTATACGCCGATTTGCACCAACATTTCGACCATTTCTTATTTTTTACCGTTATTTACTACTCCGAGGTCTGCGACACACTCCATCGAATACCCTCTAGCCAAGAGCTTCCGAAGCAATTCCTTAACTACACCGCACGCTGCGGCTTCGCTAAAAAATTACTTCGAAACATGCGCCTAACGGCGAACTACTCTTCACTTTTATGGTTTCTTAGCTCTTAAAACCATAGCACTATTTCTAAAATTAAAAATTAAAAA
>JAYSUZ010000225.1:0-1522 GCA_043718845.1 Cytophagales bacterium | reverse complement strand
CTGATGTAAGTTTTAACATCGAGTCTCATATTTTTCCATATTTGTTTTAAGTCTTGGAGTTTACGAAGTGTTCGTTCAACTCCTCCATGACCAACCATCGAGTTGTGTACGGATTCTATTTTGATATAGTTTTCGTTATTTATAACGTACGAACCGTCTATAGCGGATAGTACGGCTGTTGGCATTTCTGGTTTGTTATTACGACATAATCTTGACATAGCATCAGCTATATCATTATCGATGCCTGGAACTAATTCGATTTTGAAGTCGAGCTCTTGTAGTGCAAGATGCCATCGAACAATCATTGGATTTGAGGCTCGCTTTATAAAAGTCAAGTTTTTATGATCTGAAAGTACTAGAAATTTACGATCGCGTAGTAAGTGATCGAGATGCGTACAACAGAAGAAGATAGCATAAGCTTCTTTTTGTATAGTAGTCCAAGACAATTGTGTTTGTGTTAGTGATTTACTAACCAAAGCTACCAATTGCTTTTTGTTATCAATGATTTGATATAAATATCCTCCAATACCATAGTCAGAAGCATCTGTTATTAGATATTTTGGGGCAATGTTATTTACGAAGTATAATGTAGGGCTGTTTGCAATGAGTCCGCGAATGTGAACAAATGCTTTTTCCCCTTCAAATGTCCATTTAAGGGCTTCTTGTTTTTAAGCCGAATGGTCTACCATTTTGAATAATGGAGAGACAACATTGGAATGATTAGGAACAAAATCCTTAAAATAGTTTGCCAAACCTAAGAATGATCTTAGTTGTGTATTTACCATTGGTTTAGGAAAATCTAATACCGAATTGATTTTCTTTTGTGACATTGATATGCCTTCTTTTGAAATAGTTCTTCCGACATATTCGATTTTAGGTAAACCAAATTTACATTTAGATGCTTTTAAGCATATATTCTTTTCTCGAAACCTTGTGAAAAGTATTCGCATTCTATCGATAAACTCCTTTGGAGTATTTCCAAATATTATAACATCATCTAAATATACTTCACATATGAAATATATTAATCCAAGCAGTACTACGGATGCCATCATTTCTTGGAAATATGATGGGGCCCGTTTTGGACCGAAAGGGAGACGAGTAAATTGAAATATACCAGCGAATGTAATAAACGCGGTAAATATTCTTGTAGACAAGCTTATTGGTGCTTGATGATAACCGGAAGTTAAATCCATGATACCATATATGAGTGCATTCTGTGCCCCAATGCGTATAAGCATTTGTTGAATATTCGGTATCGGCCAACTGGCTGATTCCGTTGCGTCATTTAATTTACGAAAATCGATGCAAAATCGAAATCCGCCTGGTTTGGGTGCAATGTGTACTTGTGAGTAATACGATGCTGGGGATTTTTCGATAATACCAGCAGCTAACATCTCTTGTGTTTGCTTTTGTATTTCTTTCTGTTTCGCTTCTGTTTGAACGCGGACAGGTCCCCTATTTTTAATTGTTTCCCATTACTTTTGTCTACCTCTAGATCAAAAGGTGGAATGTCTGCTGA
>JAYSUZ010000224.1:0-20326 GCA_043718845.1 Cytophagales bacterium | reverse complement strand
CGCATCCCGAACGCCAGGTATAAGTGGTGGCCCCCATTGCGACTCTATCCCTTTTCTATCCCAAAGATTATTATTAGGCTTTACAGAATGTTGAGTGTCCGCACTTTTCTTTTTGGGGGGACTTAAAAATTGTTTTGACATAACTTAAAATAAAAAATTAAAACTAGTATGAAAATGTATTACAACGGTAATATTATTGTTTTTTTATGTAAAAATCAAAATTCTTTTTTCAAAATAGCCAAATTGATAAATTTAGCAAAGAATATAAAGAAAAATCCACGTTTTCGCCTTGAATACGCTCCGCAAAAATAATACGACGGTAAATTTTCCAAAATTTTTCAGGAAAGTTTACCGTTGTACAGTTAAAACAACTGGCGTTATACCCTTTAATCTTGTTACATATAGTTGTTATTTTTAGTAGCTTAGCCTTTCGGACAAAATAACTAAAACGATGTATTTCTTCCAATCTCAATGCGTACTCCCTAGCTACAAAAGGGGCTTTCATCTCATCACGGCACACGTGCTAAAAGCGGCACCAGAGCTTGTTTCTATTACGGTCGGCATGCTACAAGTGTTTATCAAACATACTTCTGCAAGCCTTACTATAAATGAAAATGCAGACCCTACAGTACGTATCGATTTCGAAAGTCATATAAATAAATTGGTACCCGAAAATATGCCTTACTACCGCCATACCCTTGAAGGTGCTGACGATATGCCAGCGCATTTAAAAGCTTCATTGATGGGAAGTTCGGTAACTATTCCCATCACCGACGGACGGTTGAATATGGGTATCTGGCAAGGAATCTACCTTTGCGAACACAGGGATATAGCAACGGAAAGGGCTCTCGTGATAACGGCTTGGGGAGTATAGCCATTGGCTACTCCCACTCGTTTACCATCATCTGGCTGTGTTTTTCATCGTATTTTTCAATCCAAAAATTATTAAATCCTTCTCCCAAATAAATCGTAATCACACGAAGTTGCAACAGCTCTAAAATGGCCAAGAAACTGTAAATCAATTCTATTTTCTCCGTACTTTCCTTCAAAATATCAAGAAACGATACCTTTGAAATAGAATTCACTTTCCTAATTATATATTCTTTTTTCTCTTCTATGCTATATGGATATTGAACAACCTTATGAACAGGCTTGCTCTTCTCTGCTTCAAAACGCACAAAAACCTTTTCGAACACCTTTAAGAGCTTGTATAAGTCTAAGTCTTGGAGTTCTGCATCAACATCATTTACTTCAGAAAGTTGCTTTAGTTCCTTCAACACATTGCCTCGTTTCTCTCTTTGCAACGAAGATTCTTCCAATGTTGAGAGCTCCCCAATAATTGATTTGTATTTCTTATATTCTAGCAGATGGGCTACGAGCTCTTCCCTTGGGTCAATTTCTTTGCCTGTAACATCAATAACGGGACGTGGCAAGAGCATTTTAGCTTTTATACGCATGAGCGTAGCCGCAACCAAAATAAACTCGCTTGCTACTTCGATATTCAATTGCTCAAAATCGTGTATGTAGGAAAGAAAATCATTCGTAATTTTTGAAATAGGAATATCATAAATATCCAGTTCGTCACGTTCTATAAAAAATAGAAGTAAATCAAACGGTCCTTTAAACAACGGTAATTCTATCTCAAAATTTTCATTTGTCATAACCGTAAAATTAATAGGATATTAGAGAAACTTAAAGGGTATAAGATTTGTTATTTCTCCACTATCAACGTTGATAAGTAGCAAAATGCAGTAAGACTGTACCTTAAAGCAAATTTAATGGTACTAAATATGCTTCTTTTACCTATCTTTGTTGTCTTAAATAATAAAATAAAAGAATATTTTGATCAAAGCGGGTAACTTATTAGCCGAAATTAACTCTCCGGAGGATTTACGAAAACTTGACGAAGGCCAATTACATCAATTGTGCGCCGAATTAAGAGCCTTCATTATCGATAATGTATCCGTATATGGAGGGCATTTTGGAGCTAGTCTTGGCGTAGCAGAGCTCACGGTAGCGCTGCACTATGTATTCAAAACTCCTGAAGATCAACTTGTTTGGGATGTAGGACACCAAGCATACGGGCATAAAATACTTACCGGAAGAAAAGACACCTTTCATACCAACCGGTTATACGGTGGTATATCCGGCTTCCCAAAAAGAAGCGAGAGCCCTTACGACACCTTTGGCGTTGGCCACTCGTCCACGTCTATCTCCGCGGCATTAGGAATGGCAGTGGCTTCGGCAGTGAAGGGAGAGAAAAATCGTCAACACATTGCCGTCATTGGCGACGGAGCGCTCACCGCCGGAATGGCTTTTGAAGCCATGAATCATGCGGGGATTGCCAACGCAAACCTCCTTATTGTCTTGAACGACAATTGTATGGCCATCGACCCTAATGTAGGAGCATTGAAAGATTACCTCGTAGACATCACTACATCAAGCACCTACAACAGGATGCGTGATGAGATCTGGCACATGCTCGGTAAGATAAAAAAAATAGCCCCCGCTGCGCAACAGATAGCCTCAAAGATAGAAGCCGGACTAAAAACTACCTTACTAAAAAACAGCAACTTATTTGAATCGTTACAGATACGGTATTTTGGCCCTGTAGACGGTCATGATTTGAATCACTTGGTGAGTGTATTGAAAGACATGAAAAATATCCCTGGGCCTAAATTACTCCATGTTCTTACAACAAAAGGGAAAGGCTATTCGCTCGCCGAAAAAGATCAAACACTTTGGCATGCCCCAGGAATTTTTAACAAAGAAACAGGTGAAATCGCAAAAAAAATATACGATCAACCCCAACCACCAAAATACCAAGATGTATTCGGTCATACTATTTTAGAACTCGCCGAATCGAATCCTAAAATAATGGGCATTACACCGGCCATGCCTTCTGGCTCGTCGCTCAACATTATGATGAAGGCAATGCCCGACCGAGCATTGGACGTAGGAATTGCAGAGCAACACGCAGTCACCTTCGCAGCAGGACTTGCCACACAAGGAATGATTCCTTTTTGTAATATTTATTCAAGTTTCATGCAACGTGGTTTTGATCAAGTAGTGCATGATGTAGCGATCCAAAAACTTCCCGTTATTTTCTGTTTGGATAGAGCCGGTATAGCAGGGGCTGATGGCCCTACACACCATGGCGCTTATGACATTGCATTTATGCGTTGTATTCCAAACATGGTTATCGCTTCGCCTATGAACGAATCGGAACTAAGAAACATGATGTATTCGGCTACACTACATTCTGGTGGCGGTTATTCTATTCGCTACCCTCGCGGCCAAGGAGTATTGCCAGAGTGGAGAACTCCGTTTGAAAAAATCGAAACGGGTGTAGGACGTATCGTTTGTGAAGGAAAAGAAGTCGCTATCCTTACGATAGGGCATATTGGCAATTATGCCGTACAAGCTTGTGCCTTATTGGCTAAAGAAAATATAACTCCGGCACACTACGATATGCGTTTTGTCAAGCCATTAGACGAAAAACTATTACATCAACTATTTACAAAATTTGATAAAATAATAACCGTAGAAGACGGCTGTATAATGGGTGGCTTTGGTACTGCCGTAATGGAGTTTATGATGGACAACAACTACTCCGCCAAAATAGTACGTCTAGGCATACCCGATAAAATAATCGAACATGGAGAGCAGCTAGAGCTTCATGCAGAGTGCGGCTACGACCCAGCGCATATTGCCGAAACAGTGAAAAAACTTATTGTGCAAAAAAAGGAAAAGGTATTGTCGTAAAGTAGAAGAAATTTATAATCTCTAAAACAGTTATTTATGAGACAGCTAACTATTAACATTCCAGATTACTACTATAAAGCTTTTATGGATTATTTTAAAAGAATTCCAGAAGCATCATTATTAAATGATTCTACATTTGTTATAGATGAAAAGCTTTTACAAATGCTTGACGAAAGACAAAAAATCTCTGATGATTTATATCTCACAAGAGAAGAGTCAAATCTTAAGTTAACAAAAAAAAATGGCCTATAGATTATCTATTAATCCTCTAGCACATATAGATGTCGAACTGGCTTATCAGTATTATTTCAATGTCGCTAATCCCTCTGTTGCAGAAAATTTTTATGCGGATTTACAGGAATCCTACAATGCTTTAGAAATCAATCCCTATTATGAAATAAGAGCTAAAAACTATCGAGCACTTCCTTTAAAAAAATTTCCATTTTTAATCTTTTTTGAGATAATCGAAGAGACTAAAACAGTTAAAATCATTGCCGTATTTAATAGCAACCAAGACCCTGAAAAATACCCAAACTAACAACTCTATTCTCTAATGCTCGAATATAACGACACTGGTCACGGCTTCCCTCTATTACTCCTCCATGGTTTTTGTGAAAGTAGAAACGTATGGCAGTATTGCGAAAAAATGCTCGCCACTCATTACCGCGTCATCACCCCAGATTTGCCTGGCTTTGGTGAAAGTAGATTGGAGGTATCTGAAGTTTCAATGGACTATTTTGCCGAGCAAATTAAGGCACTTTTAGATCTATTAAAAATAGAAAAGTGTGTCCTCGTTGGGCATTCTCTAGGAGGCTATGTGGCATTGGCTTTTGCCGAAAAATACGAAAATCGTTTGGCTGGAATGGGTCTATTTCACTCTACCGCTTTTGCAGATTCAGAAGAGAAAAAAGAAAACCGCAACAAAACTATTGAATTTATTGAGAAACACGGCGTCCCTTTATTTGCCGAATCTTTTGTAGCGCCATTATTTCCTCTAAACAAAAGGGCATTGCTGAAAACAGAAATAGAATGCCTGATCCAGATAGCCTCCTCCTCCTCCGAAATAGGAGTCATCGAAACGACGAAGGCCATGCGCAACCGCAAAGACCAAACCAATACCCTGAAGTCAGTCTCAATCCCTGTATTATTTGTAGTAGGAAAACTAGACGGGGCTGTTCCTCTAGAAAAAAGCTTGGAACAATGCTATTTGCCAAAACACAGTATCGTACATTTCCTCGATGATGCTGGACACATGGGAATGATTGAGAAAAAACCAGAAACAACCAAAATAATACGCAGTTTCACTTCTTTTTGCATAGAACCAGACTAAAGAGCGCACTACCAAACAGCTCTAATTAAGCCTATTTATAGTAATAAATACTCTGTTTTAAAATATTATTTTTCACTGTTTTTTCTGCCATTTTTTCCGTATATTACGTCTTATGGAATCCATAAAAAAGACACTATACGTCATTATTGGATTGTTATAAAACTATAGCTAATGCAGAGGTGAAACTTGTTATTGCACAGAAAAGCAAACCCTGAACTGCTAATTACTACTATTTAATTCTTTTACAATGAAAGTTTCTGCTGAGGCGCCATTTAAAATCATATACTCCTACCTAGAACACGAATTTCTTGGGTATCTGCTAGAGGCGTATGCCATACAACTCGACCAAAATGGAAAACTATCGTTGAAGCATCAGCACATCTCTGATAAGAATGCAAAAGAATTTGCATCGTGTATGGACGAGGACGATTATAAAATAATCAAACTAGCAGAAACAATTTCACAAGAAACAATTGTTAAGAAATTTTATAATAAAAAAGTAACCCCGCAAGAATTTTTTGCTAAGGTATTCCATAAAGACAAAGGCGACGAGGCGATTCAGGACATGGTGCACTCTTATATAGAGTCTAAAAAAAACGAAATACTCCCTCTGCTACGCAATAAAATGCTTTTTGAAATGGGAAGCGATGGAGAACCTACTTGGAAACATGTAACCGTTCAGCCCAACAAGGCATCCGTACTTTTTCATTTTATGAGAAATGAAACGAATACGCACTACTTTCCAACTATTCGATACGATGGAAACAAAATAGATTTTCAATACCGCAATGCCATTATCCTCTGTAACTCTCCTGCATGGCTGGTAGTAGAAGACAAAGTATATACCTTTGAAAAAGAAGTAGACGGAAATAAATTAAAACCTTTTCTAAAGAAAAAATTTATTGAAATCCCAAAAAAGGTAGAAGATGCCTACTATGAAAAATTTGTTTCGTCTCTAATCGCTTCTTTTGATGTACATGCCAAGGGGTTCACGATTAATGCCGAACTCTACGAGCCTTCACCCGTCTTGACCTTCTCAAAGTTAGCAAAAGCAGCTCCCGTGAGTATGTTTGCCGCCGAAACAGACGACATTGCCGTATTAGAAGACAATGACAGCAGCATCGTATTCAGCTTGTCTTTTCAATATGGGGAATTCCTTTTTAGCTCAAACAACAATTCTCCTTGTTATGTAAAAATGGAGAAAACCGACGACTCCTATATTTTTCACAAAGTAAAAAGATCGGTGGAATGGGAACGCAAAATTATGGCCGACCTCAATCTGCTTGGCCTTGAAATCAAAAATGGAAAAGCATTGCTAGAACACAAAAAAGCGTTCTCTTGGATCAAAAGAAATCAACATCCTCTATCCGCTCTAGGTTTCAATATTAAACAAAACAACAAAGACGAGAAAAAATATTTTGTCGGTGAATCGTCTATTAACTTAGAGGTAAAAGAAGGAAACGACTGGTTCGATATACAAGCACTTATCCGTTTTGGTGAATTTGAAATACCTTTTCTTAAAATTAGAAAGTATATTCTGAAAGGGGTAACCGAATTTGCACTTCCCAACGGAGAGATTGCGGTAATACCAGAAGAGTGGTTTGCACAATACGCCGACCTATTCGCTTTTGTGGACGAAAACGACGACTCGCTTACGTTGAAAAAGCACCATCTCGCATTGGTGGAAGAGTTACAATTAGGTAATCTCGCAAATGTAAGCATCAGCAATAAATTAGAGCAACTACGAGATTTTGATTCGATAGAAGATTTTCCTTTGCCAGAAAATTTTCTTGGCGAACTCCGACCGTACCAAAAAGCCGGTTACAATTGGATGCAGTTTCTAAACAAATACAGTCTTGGCGGATGCCTTGCCGACGACATGGGGCTTGGTAAAACCGTACAAACACTAGCCTTGCTGCAACAACAAAAAGAAATCGGTGCCACCTCTGCGAGCTTGTTGATTTTGCCTACGTCTCTTATATACAACTGGGAAATGGAAGCAAAGAAATTTGCGCCCAACCTCAAGCTATTCAATTACTCGGGTATTCACCGTGAGAAAAATGTAGCACAATTCGCCAACTATGACCTCATTATTACTTCGTACGGTACCGCAAGAAGAGATATTGAATTTCTTAAAAATTATTATTTCCACTACACTATCCTAGACGAATCTCAGGCTATAAAAAATCCTGATTCCAATATAGCGCGTGCGGTAAAAGAATTAAAAGGGAAGCACCGCCTTATTCTTACTGGTACGCCTATCGAAAATAGTACCATGGATTTATGGTCACAGTTAAACTTTGTAAACCCTGGATTATTAGGAACAGAAAATTTCTTCCGACGGGAGTTTCTGAATCCTATTGAAAAGAAACACGATGAGGTAAAAACAAAACGGTTGTATGCACTCATAAAACCATTTATATTAAGAAGACATAAATCACAAGTAGCCACAGAGCTTCCTGCAAAAATAGAAAATGTCCATTACTGCCAAATGTCAAAAGCACAAGGGGACGAATACGAACGAGTAAAATCACAATACAGAAATCAGATCTTAGAGTCTATAGAAGAAAATGGCGTAAAAGGGTCGCAGATTTTGCTCTTACAGGGGCTTACCAAGCTCCGTCAGATAGCAAACCATCCCAAAATGGTAGACGAACACTACGACGGCACTTCTGGAAAAATGGACGACATCATGCACATGATGCACAATGCGCTAGACAATGGACACAAAATTTTAATCTTTAGCCAGTTTGTAAAACACCTAACCATCTTTAGAGAATACCTAAATAAAGAACAACTGAGTTATGCCTACCTCGATGGCGCTACAAAAGACCGCCAAGGACAAGTGGAAGATTTCCAACAGAACGAAACCATTCGAATATTCTTAATTTCAATGAAAGCGGGGGGCGTAGGATTAAATCTTACTTCTGCCGATTATGTATTTATTCTTGACCCTTGGTGGAACCCTGCCATAGAGCAGCAAGCCATAGACCGCGCCTACCGTATAGGACAAAAAAACAAAGTGTTTACCTATAAATTTATTACAAAGAATACAGTTGAAGAAAAAATCCTAAACATGCAGCGAGGCAAACAAAAACTCGCTAATGATTTAATTACCACCGAAGAAAGTTTTGTGAAAAATCTTTCGAAGGATGATATAAAAACTATTTTTGACTAGAACAATGAAACTTACATCTCAATGAATATAATTTCAGCAAAATTTTCTGAAAGAGGATTTCTCCATAAAGTATTGTTTTTTGCAACACTAGGAATTTTTTTTTCCGTCTATAGTCTTATATCCTTTGTAAACCATTATCAATTCAGAACCTATGCTTTAGATTTGGGAATGTTTAATCATGCATTATATTCATTTGCACACTTTAAAGCCAACTATTTCACACTAGATGTAAGCGGAGCAGAAGTAAACTATTTTGGCGATCATTTTTCTCCTATCACAATTTTGTATATACCGTTCTACTTTATTTTTGGTTCGTATGCACTTTTGGTAATTCAAGTGTCGGCAATAGTAGGTGGAGGTATAGGTGCTTACCAATATGCTACGCTGAAAGTTAGAAGCGACGCTGTCCGCTTACTAATTCTGATACATTTTTTATCTGTCTGGGGCATATACTCCGCCCTATCATTCGACTTTCACAATAATGTTATAGCCGCAATGCTCGTGCCATGGCTCATTTATTTTAATGAATTAAAAAACAAAAAACTATTCCTCATCTCCTTTTTCCTTATCCTTATTGCAAAAGAAAACATGTCCCTATGGCTTATCTTTATTCTAGCAGGACTACTTATTAAAAACAAAAAAGAGGATAAGAAATTCCTGATTACGCTAATCGTTATAGCACTCTGTTACTTTGCTATTGTCGTTGGATTTTTGATGCCCTACATTAGAGACGGAGCAGGAATGAACCAATTAGCTCGATACTCAAACTTAGGTAGTTCATTGACGGAAATCTTAACTACTATCATAGAAAATCCTAGATATACGTTTTCTCTTTTTTTTGAAAGCACTAATTCTGATTCTATTTATTTTGGAATAAAATCGGAGACACATTTTATGGTACTGGTATCTGGAGGGTTATTACTTTTCTTCCGTCCCCATTATCTGATTATGCTTATTCCCATATATGCTCAAAAAATGCTGAGCACTGATTATACCTTCTGGGGAATAAACGGACAATACTCCATTGAATTTATACCCATTATTAGTCTCTGCCTAATAGACTTCATCGGCAGTATAAAATCATCGATTCGCTCTTGGTTGGCAGTTTCTGCCTTCACCTGTTTGACTATTTATTATTCCTACAGCAGCATAGGAAGCAGGCGTTCGCTATGGTATGACAGTACCAATACTGCTTTTTACACCGCCAATCATTACAACTCTAACCTTAATTTGCCAGAAATATATCGTGCACTTGAACGTATAGAAGACACCGCATCTGTTTCCTGCAACTCTAGTAGCTGCCCTCATCTTGCCTTTAGGGAAAAAATATACTCTTTTCCAATTGTTAAAAAAGCCGATTATATTATTTTATTAGACAACGGTATCACCTATCCGATGACGAAAGATGCTTATGAGAAAGAGAAAGAATCTTATAAAAAATCAATACACTATGATGTAATGTATGATAAAAATAAATTGCTTATTCTTAAAAAAATAAAATAAAAAACTCCAAAAAAGTTTCTTAATAACACCCACCTATGAAACAGTTATACGAAATTATCAACCAACTCTCCGCATTAGAGGCTAAGCTAAACAAGCAAGAAGACTATCAGCGTTATTTCATCCGATGCAAACAATCGTTTGAAGAAATAGGAATCACCTATTACGCTCCTATTAATGAAAAATTTGACGAAACACGTACCGATGTAGAAGCGACTATCTCGGGGCTAGAAACCAAAAATATGCTAATTACTCAGGTCATCAAACCTATTATTGTACAGGATGGCGCAATCGTACAAAGAGGTATCGTTATTGTAGAAGGAAAATAATAGCACCTATGAAAACTCTAAATTTTGGAATAGACCTTGGCACTACAAATTCGCTTATCGCCAAATACAATGCTGGAACTGTTGAAGTTTTTAAAAATCCCGTAGGGTTCAAGGAGACGCTTCCCAGTTGTATCGCCTTTCGAGGAGACCGGACGCTTATCGGCGATAAGGCTAGAGAGTGGCTGTTGAAAGATCCTCTTAATGTTTTCGCAGGGTTCAAACGAAAAATGGGAACCTCGGACAGTTATTTCTGTCCTACAAAAAGCGATTTCTTTTCGCCCGTTCAGCTTTCTTCAATCGTACTGGCAGAGTTGAAAAACTTTGTACACACACAAGAAAGACCCGAACATGTTGTCATCACCATTCCCGCTAGTTTTGATACCGTACAAAGTAATGCTACCAAAAAAGCAGGGTACGATGCCGGCTTTAGAGAAGTCGTGTTACTTCAGGAGCCTATAGCGGCATCTCTTGCCTTCTTTAATAAACTGAATGATGCTGAACTGTCAAAAGGCAAGTGGTTAGTGTACGATCTAGGAGGTGGAACTTTTGATGTTGCGCTGATTGGTATCTCTGAAACGGAAATGCGGGTGATAGACCATCAGGGCGACAACTATCTTGGTGGGCTAGATTTTGACCACAGCATCGTGATGGACATCCTCCTCCCTAAAATAATAAAGAAGACCGGTGTAGCAGATTTAGCCAATGAATTGAATAAACGTAAAGGAAAATACGAAAAACTATATTACATATTATTACTTAAGGCAGAAGAAGCAAAAAAAGAACTAAGCAACGCAGAAATTGTAGAAATTGAATTTTCCTTCGACTTGAACGACAACGGCGAAGAAGAGCACTTCATAGAACTTACCCGCAACGAATTGAATACCTGTATTAAACCTCGTATAGACAGCACGCTGGAAATGATTAATTTGGTATTGAGTAGAAATGCCGTAGCGGCCTCCGAAATAGTAGAAATTATTATGATTGGCGGAAGCACCTATATCCCTTATGTAAGAACACGTATTTTTGAAACCACCGGAATAAAAGTAAACTGCACGGCTGACCCTACTACCGCTGTAGTAGTGGGTGCTGCCTACTATGCAGGAAGTAAAGCAAGCAAAGTGGAAGAGGAACAAAAAAAACAACTTACGCCTGAAGAAATCATAACAAACACCACTGCCCTTGCATTGCAAATAGCCTATAACAAAACTACCAAGGATACAGAAGAATATATTACAGCTAATGTTACCAACTTCAAAGACGGGTTACACTTCCGTATTACACGAACAGACGGAGGGTTTGACACTGGCATAAAATCCCTAAAATCTAAAATTGGAGAATTTGTTACGCTCCGCCCCAATACAATAAACGAATTTAAAATAAAAATACTCGACTCCAATCTAAATGAAATTTCTTGCTTCGCTGACCCAATAGAAATTACACATGGATTGTTTAATTTATTCGGGCAGCCTTTGCCAGAAGATATTTCGATAGAAGTAGACGATGTAGATAACAATACGACCAAGTGTCAACTTATTTTTGAACGTAATAGCATTTTACCACTTACCAAAACCCTCTACAGAGAGGTAAGTCGTACCATTAAGAAGGGCTCGGAAGACAAAATTATTATTAATGTATTGGAAGGAAATGGTAAAGCGCATCCCAACACCAATCAAACTATTGGCGTAATCGAAATCATGGGCACCCAACTACAAGGCGATATTATCAAAGGCAGTGATGTAGAAATTAAAATTGAAATGACCGAAAGCCGGGATGTAAGCGTAAAGGTAAATCTGCTTTTGGTAAACCAACAATTTAGCAATGTCTTTAGCCCAACAGAAAAATACATCAGTTTGCAGAAATTGAGGGAAGAAATAAAAGAAATAAAAAATATGCTTGCGCGCGAAGTAGACAAGGCCGCCAACGGAGAAGATTTCGAAAAGGCCTCTGCAATGCAAGCGCTAGCGTCCAAACTACACGCCTTATATGAGGAGGCCATGTCTTTGAAAGAAGAAGACCTCTCCGATCTGAAATATCAAATAGAAGAACAAAAACGCAAACTCGCACAGCAAATCTACGGTGCTGAAAATAATCCTCGATTGGTACAACTGAAGTCAGATTATTTCAATTGGCGCAACACGATTGACGCGTGGTGTGAAAACTATGCCGACATGCCTCCGTCCTATAAAGAAGAACACGTACAGCTAAAACAAAAAGAACTTGGAGCGCTCTCTAGTGAGAGCTTCTTTCAACTGGATGGTTTGAAAAAAGCACAGATGCGGTTGTTAAATAAAATTATTCTCTATACCCCATCGTTGTTGGTTTCCTATTACAATCAATACGCCAATTTGGAAGATGATGCTTATAGCGATTCGACTAATGCCAAAAAAATAATCGCAGCAGGAGAGAAAGCATTAGAAAGGAAAAACTATGAAGAACTTAGAGATTATCTCAACCAGCTTATTGGTCTTACAAAAGAAACGGTAACCATAGAAAAAATCTCAGGAACAGGCTTAGGTTAGACCCTCCAGAGTACTATTTCCAATTGAATCTTAAAATCAAAAAAATCTATTTTGTATACGTCACCTTTACATATCCTTTCTGAATTAGATACAGAACTTTCGGAACTTTCTGATGCTAATTTTTTGCTGCGTTTGCGTAAAAAATTATTAGCAGAATTTAACCTTAGCAATCTACCTACTATTGAGATAAATGGGAGACCGTATAGCAAAGATGAGGTTATCAAAACCATCGATGTATTGATGGGCGATACACAAATGCCCTTACATATTTTTATCTTTGCAAATAAAACGTTGTTAGATTTTTTAGAAAACAACGCTTCAACGGTAAGCCCATTTCAGTTAAGCAAACTTACATTCCCTGAAGCACTAAGGCCTATGTTAGGCACATTGCTCCTTGAACGCGTTATCGTTAATTTTAAAAAAGCATTTCAAGCCCGAAACTTCGATGCAGCCACTGATTTATTAGTAAATCCAATTGCGCTTTCAGATGCCGAGAAAGCGCTTCTTTATGAAGAACTCAATAAAAATATTTTAAGCCTCCAAGAACACACTCGTTCTATTAGTGCTAATGGCTGCGAAAATATCAAAACAGCGTTAAGCTATCTAAGGAAAGATACGCTGGCTACCTTCTTAAATAAATTGCCAGAAGATTTCAGTCATACTATATACGGACTTGCGAGCGAAATAGTCAATCTAATGTCTCGTTACCATAAAATAAAAAAACACGATATCGCTTATCTGTACCAAGTAAGTGTCGTCCTAGGAAAAATCAAGTGTGACGAGCGACTTTCTAAAATAATATCCGACAACCATACTGTAATTTCAGCCGAATACAACAAAAAAATTAGTCTTTACAAAGATGTAAATGGTGAATCTAAAATTTCATGGAAAACAATTGCCTTTATCATAGGAATAGCAATCTTTGTTTTCAGGTTGTTCCTACTTTCAAACAAATCCTCCAATCAAGACGATTCTACTTCTAGTCTTGACCAGTATGCTCAGAATTCTTTTCAAGAAAACTTAATCCATCCCTATACCAAAGAGTACGAATCCTTTAAGGAATACCGGAAGTTACTACTTTCCTCTAAAGGACACGAAAATTTTAGCGGAAGTATCAAAGGACATCTTTTAAAAACAGACTCCTTGTTAAGCGGAAACAATCCATTCCGATATATTCTAAAAAGAAATTCCAACAATGATCACCTCTTTAACAACTACAATAGAGTGATCATAAATAATGTATCTGGTCATGATTTAATTATCATAACATTCAACGCCCGTTTTGCCAAAGCCTATTATTTTTTCCATAACAAACCCGATACCTTGTGCTTTCAGAAAAATGAAAGATTATGTCTTTACTTCGGCGACACCTTGTTTAGCATAAAACCCCTTAGCTTAGCAATCGGAAAGGAAGTAGATAATGATATTGTTAAAATTTCATTAGAAGCCTATTTTAAAAGGAAACACGAAAAGACTTTTGCTATTTTAGAAAAAGACTATACCATTGAACTGAAAAATGCTGCCAAACTAAACAATACCTCACGCTCAAAAAAATTACCTGTACTTAAATTTGACGAGGATTTTTTCAATAACGACAGGTATGAAAATGCTTCCCTAAAATTGTCGCCTATAGAATTAGAAGCCCAAAGGATAGATACAAGTACGATGCCCGAAGTGACCATAACGCCAAAATGATACAGACAGCGGTACTAAAAAATCATGACAAAGTACAATTACAAAGAAATGGACTTCATGGAAAACCACAACCAATTCATTACCAGTATATAATATTAGTCAACTAAAATTCTCTAAATCTTAGTCATTTATTAATTTTGAAACCCGTGTTTTTGCCCTACCTTTGCACAATTTTAAAGCATAAAATCTAAGGTCTAAAATCTAACATTTAAAGTACAACACAAAAATGCCAAGAGACACCAGTATCAAATCGGTTTTAATTATCGGAAGCGGTCCAATCGTAATAGGTCAAGCATGCGAGTTTGACTACGCAGGTTCGCAAGCGTCAAGGTCGTTGAGAGAAGAAGGTATAGAAGTAACCCTGATCAACTCAAACCCTGCCACAATCATGACCGATAAGGTGACAGCAGACAACATCTACCTGCTTCCTTTAGATAAGAAATCAATTATTCAGATTTTAGAAAAACATAAAATTGATGCCGTGCTCCCTACTATGGGTGGCCAAACGGCACTCAACTTGGCAATTGACTGCGAGAATGCAGGCATCTGGAAGAAATACGGCGTACGTATGATAGGTGTGGACATAGGCGCTATCGAAACGACGGAAGACAGAGAGAAATTTCGTCTAAAAATGATCGAAATAGGCGTAAGTGTCTGCAAAGGAGAAACCGCTACCTCTTTCTTACAAGGAAAAGAAATAGCGCAAGACATCGGCTTCCCATTAGTAATCCGTCCTTCCTTTACACTTGGTGGTACAGGAGGAGGCTTTGTAGAATCTGCAGAGCAATTTGATGCTGCACTTACGGCTGGCTTGCACGCTTCTCCTACGCACGAAGTCTTGGTAGAACAATCTATCAAAGGCTGGAAAGAATATGAACTCGAACTGCTGCGTGATAATATAGGAAACGTTATCATCATCTGCTCCATAGAAAATTTTGACCCGATGGGTATTCATACAGGAGACAGTATCACTGTAGCACCTGCCATGACACTGCCCGATACGGTATACCAAGAGATGCGTGACCAGGCAATCAAGATGATGAACGCCATTGGCCATTTTGCAGGAGGCTGTAACGTACAGTTCTCTTTGAGTCCCGATTATAAAACACTCATCGGTATAGAAATAAATCCTCGTGTATCCCGCTCATCCGCATTGGCCTCTAAGGCTACAGGTTACCCAATCGCGAAAATAGCGTCTAAACTTGCAATCGGATACAATCTGGATGAATTAAAAAATCAGATTACGAAAACTACTTCTGCCTATTTCGAACCTGCATTAGATTATGTAATTGTCAAAATACCACGTTGGAATTTCGACAAATTCAAAGGAGCAGACAGAACACTTGGGCTGCAAATGAAATCCGTTGGAGAAGCAATGGGTATAGGAAGAACATTCCAAGAAGCATTACAGAAAGGGTGTCAATCTTTAGAGATTAAGCGTAACGGTCTTGGCGCAGATGGAAAAGAATTAAAAAATCAAGAAGAAATTTTATACAGTCTTGCCAACCCAAGCTGGAATAGATTGTTCCACATAAAAGACGCCTTCCACATGGGCATCTCTTTCAAAACGATACAACACCTAACCAAGATTGATGCTTGGTTCCTGCATCAAATAGAAGAGCTTTATCTATTGGATAAAGAAATGGAAAAGCTCACAATCGGCACCGTCACACGTGAAATGCTTGTTACCGCTAAGCAAAAAGGCTATGCAGACAGACAGATTGCACACCTGATGAAGTGCAAAGAAAGTGACGTTTTCAACAAACGAATCGAAATGGGGATTAATCGAGTATACAAACTCGTAGATACTTGTTCGGCAGAGTTTGAAGCAAAAACACCTTACTATTATTCTACCTTTGATGGAGAAAACGAATCTATAGTAAGCGATAAAAAGAAAATTATTGTACTTGGTTCGGGACCAAACCGAATAGGACAAGGGATAGAATTTGACTACTCTTGTGTACATGGCGTATTGGCTGCGAAAGAAGCTGGGTATGAAACCATCATGATAAACTGTAACCCCGAAACGGTTTCTACAGATTTTGACGTGGCAGACAAACTCTATTTCGAGCCTGTATTCTGGGAACATATTTACGATATCATCTTGCATGAAAAACCAGAAGGTGTAATCGTACAACTTGGTGGACAAACAGCTCTTAAACTCGCTGAAAAACTTGAACGCTATGGTATAAAAATTATAGGAACAAGTTACAAAGCACTTGACTTGGCCGAAGATAGAGGTCAGTTCTCAAATCTACTAAAAGATAACAATATTCCTTATCCAAAATTTGGAACCATCCAATCGGCAGAGGAAGCGCTTGAAGTAGCCAAAGACTTAGGATTCCCCTTATTGGTAAGACCTTCCTATGTATTGGGTGGACAAAGCATGAAAATTGTGATCAACGAGAAAGAATTAGAGTCTCATGTGGTCACCATTATTAAAGACTATCCCGAAGGAAAAGTACTACTTGACCATTTCTTGGACAACGCGATTGAAGCAGAAGCCGATGCTATATGCGATGGCAAGGATGTTTACATCATAGGCATCATGGAGCACATAGAGCCTGCCGGTATTCACTCTGGCGACTCCTACGCCGTACTTCCTACGTTTGACTTGAGTGACAATGTAATCAAACAAATAGAAGACCATACAAGAAAAATTGCGGTTGCACTTGAAACGGTTGGCCTCCTAAACATTCAGTTTGCCATCAAAAATGAAATCGTGTACATTATTGAAGCCAATCCTAGAGCTTCTCGTACCGTGCCGTTTATCTGTAAGGCCTACCAAGAGCCTTATGTAAACTATGCCACAAAGGTGATGCTGGGTGTAAATAAGGTAAAAGACTTCGATTTTAAACCTATAAAAAAAGGATATGCCATCAAAATTCCGGTGTTCTCGTTTAGCAAATTCCCGAACGTAAATAAAGAGCTTGGCCCAGAGATGAAATCTACAGGAGAAGCCATTTACTTTATCGACGACTTACAAGACGATTTCTTTTTGAAAATATATTCAGAAAGAAATATGTATATGAGTAAATAGAGCGCAAAAGGTCGTTGGTTAAAATATTTTAATTTCTATTACGTCTATCTTTATAGTATGAAGACTTTTGTTACTATAATAATAATATTGCTCCTCCTGAGGTGGATGCTAAAGCCGTTTATAAAATTTACGGTTAGTTCTACTATCAACAAAATGGCCAACGAGGCAATGAAACACCAACAGTACAACCAACGGTCGCAGCGCTCTGAAGGGACTATTTCTGTAGATTATGTTCCAGAGAAAGGGACGCCGCCTTCCAAAAAATTCAACAAACCCAATACAGGAGATTTCGTTGATTATGAAGAAGTAAAATAGCTACAACATCTATTATTATTTTATCAACGATTCCAAGTCTGCCGCAGGGATCTTAAAAAGACACAACCGTGGAAACCGTCCCGATAGATAGGTAGTACCTACTACTGCTAGCCCCCCGTCAGTGGTCTTTATTATATTTCCCATCACAAAGGTATTGGAATACCCCAAGTGTTTAGAAGCGATAAAACTCCCTGTAGCCGCATCGTAGAAATAGAGTCCAATTTGTCCCGAACGGGTATCGCTGCCATAAATCAATACGCTCTTATTATTTATAATTTCTTTTTTCAATACTATTCGAGCATCTGGTGTAAACTCCGCTATTGAAAATCCTACCAAATCAGAATTGGAAGCTACCGCACCAGCATTGGTATTTACGGTGGCGGCAGAGTAGATTGTATTTTTACTATAAGCATATCCAGAGAGCGCAAATTTACCATTTTCGGGAAGATACAACGCCGCACTGATACACTGCTCGTCTTTATACCCCTGAAGTACTCCGGGATTGGACGAACCGTCAAAAGAAAAGAATACCATAGAAAGTGTATAATTGTAAAATCCATTAAAAAAATACGTTCCGTTGCCTAGGCTACCAGCCAAGAATGGCAGCGTTTTCCCATTTCCAGTAAGGTGGTCTATGATGGGCTCTTCTACATCAAACGTTCCTATTCCTATTTCAAAAACAGAAGAGTCGAGCACTATTCCACTTGCGCTTATTTTTGATACAATTGTTTTTTTGTCGTCTTTGTCATAACTCTGTAAAATGAAATTTCCACTACCCTCCTCCAGCACTGCACTCAAGGGGTATACAAGTCCTCCCAATTGGTTTACTTCCGTAGTTGCCAACGACTCGTCAACTTTTACCAATACAGATGCTAGTGTAGTCCCATTCATACAGAAAAAATAAAACGCTTGTCCTATCTGCATCAATCCACTACCGGGGCTTACAAGCGTTGAAGGGATTATTTTTTCGGAAACAAAAACACCTTCCTTATCCGCCTTCATTAAGTATATTCCATAAAAAGGCGAATCGGTAATTCTTGTTTTAGCAAGAAGAATGTAGCCTTCGTCTGAAGTCTGTTTTATATCCAATGGAATATAATTATCGGAAAACGATTGGTTGTCGTATATTTTCAAGAACTCTTCTTGAGGTTTTACTTCCTTATTCTTCTTGATATCACAGCCCGCTATGATACTTATGAGTAAAGAAAAAAGTACTATGCTATTTATATGCCCTGTTATTTTCATACGTAGTAAATTCAGTAATTATTCAGCTTTGAAACTGTCTTTCATGATAAATCGAAGTGGAATTAAAATAGATACCGAAGCCGCAATATTTCGCACTTTCACATCGTCCAAAATATCTCCAGATCCGGTAAGTCTATCGTTGGCATATCGGTTTGCCGAACTGGTTATGTTATTTGTATTTCTTCTGTATGTCACGTCTAAGGTAAGGCGTACATTTCCTACAGGGTAGCTTATGCCTACTCCTACGAGCCAACCCAACTGCGATTTTATAAAAAGTTCTTTCGCGCCAAGTGTAATAGTTTCCTCTGTATAGTCGTCTTGCCCTCCGCTTGCATTATCCGTAATCCTTATCTCTGTTGACTTGTACGCATTGTTGAGAAACGCATAATAAATACCCCCTTGCACAAACGGCCTAAGCCTGGTTTTGAACGGCTCGTATCGAATCAATACCGGCAATTCGAAATAATCAAGTTTTTGAATCGATTCATAGTTCAAGCCATAGCTACTATTGGGGGTGCTCGCATCTGTCCAAGTGTAGGTATTTGTATAACCAAAAGACATTCTTCTATAACTTGGCTGAAAACTTAGACTAAAGCCTTGATGATAATACGTTATTTCTATCCCTGCCTGACCTCCCACTTTATTGAAGTCTTGATAGTCTTTATCGTATACATCTGTACTTGGATCTACCGACGAACTGAAGGTGGAATAACGCTGTACAGGTTTCGCTTTTGTAAAATTTGCACCCGTTTTTACACCTACCCACCATTGCGTATTCAAAAATTTGCTGCTAGACGAACTGCGCCTGCCTTTCATTTTTCGATTTACTTGAGCATTAGATGTTGTTAGACCTATTGCCATTATACTTACAACAATAAATACAACTGCTCTTTTAAATACCTTCATTTTATTCCTATTTAAAAACTAAAATAATTAACGCTATCGAACTATTTCAAATTGTTTTGAATCGATAAGCAGTCCTGCCTTAATACTATAAATATAATAGCCTGGCTTAAGGTCTCTCAAATCGACTTGTATAGAATGTTCTCCTGCTTGCATGGCCTGTTTCAAAACGCCCTTAACTTCTTTCCCTTGTATATCAGAAATTGTTAACACTACTTCTGTTTCCGCATTTATATAAAATGAAAAGGTAGTGGCAAAATTGGCTGGATTAGGATAACACCTATTCAACTTAAACCTACTTGACGTGAAATCATTCAACCCTGTAAGACTACTATTGATAAGAGGAAGCGTAGTCCCTCTCCCACTATAGTCGCCATTAAATATGCCGGTCAACGAATCTACAAGTGTAGGGTCTACACACATCCATTCTTTCATAATGGTGGCATAAACTTGTCGGTGATCATATTGCATGGCTACATTATCGTCGCTTAGGTTTGGTGGATTTCC
>JAYSUZ010000223.1:0-7553 GCA_043718845.1 Cytophagales bacterium | reverse complement strand
GGAAGAATTTCAGAACTTGACAAAAGTTTTCTTCCAACCATGCGCACTGCTCTTTTTGTAATTGCGGGCTTAGCGCTCGAAAAACATATCGCACTTATCCAAAATTCATTTCATCCAACTAGCCCTCTTTTTAAGCTTAATATTCTCAAACCGTTCAATACTGATCCCTTTATAGAAGATACGCTCCTCGAATGTACGCCTGAATTTATTTATAAGATAACAACGAATACCGATTACAATTACTCCTATAGTTCCAACTTCCCCGCTAGCCTTTATACTACCGATGAAGAATGGGATGACTTATACCTAAATACAAGAGAGGCTATAGATTTAAGGGAAGTGCAATCTTGGCTGAAAAACTATACAAAACTTGCGAACAACCCCTTATTAGGAAGAAGTCACAAAGGATATAAAGCACTTTTTTTTGGTCCATCTGGCACAGGGAAAACAATTTCAGTAGGACTGCTTGGTAAAGATATTGGCATGCCTGTTTATCGAATAGACCTTTCTCAAATAGTTTCTAAGTGGGTAGGTGAAACAGAGAAAAATCTAAAATACATTTTCGATTTGGCTACAACTAAAAAATGGATACTTTTTTTTGACGAAGGGGATGCTCTTTTCGGGAAACGAAGCGATAATGGAGGCGGTAATGATCGGTATGGAAATCAAGAAATTGCTTATATTTTACAACGTATGGAAACATACGAAGGGATTATTTTTTTATGTACGAATAAGCAGCACAATATGGACGATGCTTTCAAAAGAAGGTTCAGCAGCCGGGTTGAATTTTTCCTTCCAAAAAAAGAGGAGCGCTTCCTTATCTGGAAAAAATATACACCCGAACTTGATGCACTACTAGAGGATAAAGACTTACGAAGAATAGCAGATAATCTAACTGTTTCAGGCGCGGCTATTAAAAATTTCTGTAAATGGATGCTTATTTTACAATATGAAAATTTACATAAAAAAACAGAACAGATAACACAGAATACACCCATTAATAAAACGCAATTTTTAGAACTTATGAATAACTATTTTATCCGATATGAAGGTCAAAGCATAGACCTTCGATTATTTACTTAAAAAATAAACCATTCACTTTTTTACAACTAAAATTTTTATGTTTAAAAATATTCTTACAACAGTTAGCAATCAATTGGAGGGCTATATAAAAAATAGGCTTGGCAGTAATTATGAAACGCCAATTCTAATCAATAAACTGATAAACGAAGATGGAAGCAGTACATTAACCAATGCAAATTCAATCGTACTGACACTCGTCAATATACAGCAAGAAAATATAATGTCACGTGTTGGCAGTAATGAAGGAGGAAGCCGACCTATTCATTTAAACCTTTATGTATTATTTTCAGCATGCTTCACCGCAAAGTACCTCGACAGCTTCGACTATTTATCGGCTGTATTACATTTTTTTCAAACCAATCCTGTACTAAATCACAGTAATAGCCCTGAGTTAGACCCATCGGTAAGTAAACTTACTTTTGAAATTGAAAATCTCGATACCGCCGCTATGAGCCAGTTATGGGGTGCAATGGGAACAAAACACTTGCCTTTTATTTTATACAAAATAAGAATGGTAACCATCCATGAAGAAAAAGGAGGCGGTTCTAGCACATTCACCTCTTTAAACTAACAACTAAACAGCATTATGATTTCCATTCCTTTCGACTACCAAAAAATGTTTACCATTAGCGTATTACACGACTATTATAGAGAAGAAAAAAACACAGATTTCATCCTCACTCCATCAAAAGAATCTACTGTTGTAGCTAGTAGCATGAGTCTTATTATAAAACAAATAAACAATAATATTATAATTTTATATGAAAAAGCAAAACTATCGTTTTCACACTCCTCCCCTTTTAAAGATCTCAAGCTGTCCTTTTATATTTACTCAACGAATAACTTCTTCACTAATTTCACTCAACTTCCGATAGAAGCACCTATCGATAAAATATTATATTTTAGCAACCGTAAGAATAAAAATAGCAACATCCATTCGAACATAATTCATAAAGAGGAATACGTAACCGAACGAGACTATGTAGACTTATCTTGTATTTCAACATCCATTTTCAAAAAAAATAGTACAAAAAAAGCACTCGCGGTAGTCGATATTTTTATTTCAGAACTAATCGAAAATGATTTCAAAACTCAAGATTACCTTATCAAATTTGCTGCTCGTAAAACGTATTGGAAATATGCATTCATAGAAGCCAATCGACTATTGGGAAAAGAAGCAGAACTTGTTTCTGCTGATGACAGCACGATTAAGTTCTCAAGACGAGACAACGAAATATTACGCAATAAAAGAGAAGCATGCATCTTTATTTCTGAAGATACGTTAGCCTTAAAACAATTTAACACCCTTCGGTTGAAATTAATTTCAAAAAACAACATCGGAAAAATGTCCGATATTATTCCTGTACTTCCATTGCCTTTGATTGATATGGTGCTACCCGAATCGAGAAAATTAGAAACCCCTGTATTTTCAGAGGTGGTAGTATACTTATAACGCTACGGACTACCTTATTTATTTACCCTCGAGTAAGCCATCAAACAGATAGCTTACTCGAAATAAGCTATTATATGACTACAATTTCATTGAAAAGTTATACATTTAGGTATATTTAATAAAAACAGCACTCCTGAAATGAATCATAAAATCAACAACGTCCTCTTTTCTATAATTTTAGCATTACTATTTCAAACGAATCTAACTGCTCAAACTAACATTGTAGAGAAATACGGACAACTTTCCGTAAAAGGAAATTATATCACAAGCCAATACGGTGATACGGTTCAACTCCGAGGTATGTCTATGTTTTGGAGTCAATGGATGTCTCAATATTATAACGCTGGCGTTGTAAAATGGTTGAAAGACGATTGGAAATGCACGGTAGTAAGAATTGCGATGGGTGTTGAAAGTGGAGGCTATTTAGACAACGCTTTTGATGAGAAACAAAAAGTATACAAAATGGTGGATGCTGCAATTGCAAATGGGATATACGTAATCATAGACTACCACAGCCATGAGGCACATAACAATCCTGAACCTGCAAAGAAATTTTTTACAGAAATGGCAAAAAAATATGGAAAATACCCCAATATCTTGTATGAGATATACAATGAGCCCTTGCAGGAAATATCTTGGCAAAAAGATATAAAACCTTATGCTACAGCGATTATTGCAGAAATTAGAAAATATGATTCTGACAACATTGTAATATGCGGCACTCGCCAATGGTCTCAACTTGTAGCAGAAGCTGCAAATAACCCCATTAAAGATAGTAATACTGTTTACACGCTTCATTATTACGCAGCATCACATGGTCAATATTTAAGAGATGAGGCTACGGCAGCTTTGTCAAAAGGTATCTGCATTTTTGTATCAGAATTTGGAACCTGTGAATACACAGGAAATGGCAAATTGGATTACGAAGCGTCTACTTCTTGGTTCAATTTTTTGGACGAGCATAAAATAAGTTGGTGCAATTGGTCGGTATCAGATAAAGACGAAACAGCCTCCATTCTGATGCCTGGAGCGCGCTACAATGGAAAATGGAAAATAGAAGAGCTTTCACCTTCGGGACAATTTATAAGAGAAGAAACAATATTGAAAAACGAAAAATTGTTGAAAGTGGAGCCCTCCAAATAAAAAAGGGACAAAAAAAAGAAGCTAAGATTAGCTTCTTTTTTTGTGATCCCGCTGGGATTCGAACCCAGGACCCATACATTAAAAGTGTATTGCTCTACCAGCTGAGCTACGGAATCTTCTTTTCAATAATTACCTTAACCAAAACTTATTTCAAAACAAAAGAGAAATCTTTATAAGGTTATAAAGACTTCTCTTCTTGTGATCCCGCTGGGATTCGAACCCAGGACCCATACATTAAAAGTGTATTGCTCTACCAGCTGAGCTACGGAATCTTCTTTTTTACGCTAACAATGTCGGATATTTTTCCCTAATTGCGGATGCAAAAGTAGCAGAGTCTATTTAAAATACCTAACAATGTTCAGAAAAATATTAATAATATTACTAACATTTAATGCAATTTATTATACATCAAGCGTGTATGCCAGTGAAATTAGTTTAAAAAAACTTAATTCGGCGGATTCTCTTTTTCAAAAGAAGCATTATACCGAATCATTGGAGCTTTATGAACAATTAAACCATTCTGGCTATTACACTCCGCGAATGTTAATTCGCCTATCCTTGATTAATGAAGGTTTAGGAAATTATACCTATGCCTTATACTATTTAAATATCTACTATTCAAATATTCACGATCGAACTGTTCTGAAAAAAATGGATGAACTGGCTGAGCGGCATAATTTAGAAGGGTACGATTACAATGATCTTGTGTTTTTCATATCGATATACGAGCATTATTACAACTATATCCTACTGGCCTTTTTAATAACCTCAGTGCTCTTTCTCGTATATTTATACATACTTAAGGCTCAGAAAAAAAAAATGGGCTTAAAACCGCTTCTTTTCATCTTAATTCTAGCTGCTGTATATGCCCTGTCTAATTACACTATATTTCCTGAAAAGGCGATTATAGCGAATAACACTTCACTCATGTCTGCCCCTTCCTCTGGATCCGAGTTGATAGGCTACCTAAACAAAGGACATCGTGTTACCATTCGAGACCATATCGATATTTGGTATGAAATAAAATGGCACGACAAAATCGCTTATGTTCGAGCGGATAATCTCTTGTTTGTTGAGCATAATACATTACACTTCAAATAGACATTAGCATAATTTCATAAGTAATTTCAATTATTTTACAACTACTCGTTAAGAACAATACGTACATTTGTGTTCTATTATTAATTGAGACATAAATGAACTAATGTGTTAAAATTCTCTTTTACAGTTAGAGCATTCGGTCTTAAGGTCAATTCCAAATGACACATCTAAAATGTACTACATGAAAGGAACTAAAAACCTACTATTACCTAAGAAAAGGAACGTTGACGGTGTGAGTATTAAAAAAAGCTATCCTTTACTTAATATGACTTGTGCCTCCTGTGCAAGTAGTGCCCAAAGTATTTTAGAACATGAGCCAGGAGTGTTAAACGTAGTGGTAAACTATGCCAATGCATCCGCACTGTTGGAATATAATCCAACGCTCACCAATCCCCTAAAACTTAAAGTTATACTTCAATCCATAGGGTATGATCTAGAGATTAATGAAAGTGAAGAAGCTAGAGATGTGTTGAAAGAAGTACAGAAAAAGAACTACGCACTTCTTCGGAAGAAAACCGTTGCGGCGGTGCTACTGTCTATACCGATTGTTATTATAGGGATGTTTTTCATGAATATTCCTTATGCCAATTATATTTTATGGGTATTATCAACGCCTGTTATTGCCTATATCGGTCAACAGTTTTTTGTAAATGCTTGGAAGCAATCAAAACATGGGTCAGCCAATATGGATACGCTTGTAGCATTGAGTACTGGTGTTGCTTATTTATTTAGCGTTTTCGCTACCTTATTTCCAAACGACTTTCATAGTAGGGGTTTGCACACCCATGTTTATTTCGAAGCGGCCACAGTAGTTATTGCATTTATTCTGATTGGAAAATTATTAGAAGAAAATGCAAAAGAAAACACTTCTTCTGCAATTAAAAAAATGATGGGTTTACAACCCAAAATGGCCTCTGTAGTAGATGAAGATGGGCATCAGATGGAGGTACCTATAGCTTCGATAAAAGTAGGAACAGTATTGGTTGTAAAACCAGGAGAACAAATTGCGGTAGACGGAAAAATACTTACTGGAAATTCCTTCGTGGACGAAAGTATGATAAGTGGGGAACCTATTCCTGTTGCAAAAAATAAAGACGACAAAGTCTTCGCTGGTACGATAAATCAAAAAGGTAGTTTTCAATTTTTAGCAGAAAAAATAGGGAGCGATACTTTCCTAGCACAAATTATAAAATTGGTGCAGGAAGCACAAGGTAGTAAAGCACCTGTACAAAAAATGGTAGATAAAATTGCACGCATATTCGTACCTGTAGTAATGGCAATAGCACTCTTCAGTTTGTCAATCTGGATAGTATTTGGAGGCGAAAACGGCTTCACACAAGGCTTGCTGGCTATGGTAACGGTATTGGTAATAGCTTGTCCGTGTGCCTTAGGATTAGCCACACCAACCGCTATAATGGTAGGTGTAGGTAAAGGGGCTGAAAATGGAATTCTAATTAAAGATGCAGAGAGTCTCGAAACTACAAAAAATATAACCGCCATAATTTTAGATAAGACAGGAACTATTACGGAAGGCAGACCAAAGGTGACGGATATTCTTTGGTTATTGGACGACAAGCATCTAATGACACTATTTGCGTCCATTGAAAAAAAATCCGAACACCCTTTAGCCGAAGCTATCGTAAATTATTTTGGGCCACTTCAATACCTATCCATTCAAAATTTTGAAAGTATTACAGGCTTCGGTGCGAGTGCGCAGCTGAACGAACAATCGTATTTTGTAGGCAATCTAAAATTATTAGAGGCAAATGCGATATCGGTTGCTAGTGAATTAAAAGATGCCTCCTCTAAATGGTTAGAAGACGCTAAAACGGTGCTCTACTTTGCTAATAAAAAAGAGGCATTAGCGGTAGTAGCAATTAGCGACAAGGTAAAACACACTTCTTTTGAAGCTATAAAACAACTGCAAGCATTAGGAATTGAAGTATACATGCTTACTGGAGATTCTAACGCTACAGCCAAAGCAGTAGCTAAGGAAGTTGGAATTACACTATTCAAAGCAGAAATGCTTCCTTCTCAAAAAGCTGACTTTGTAAAAGAATTACAACAACAGCGGGAAATAGTAGCAATGGTAGGCGATGGCATTAATGACAGCAGTGCGCTAGCCCAAGCTGACGTTAGTATCGCAATGGGAAAAGGCAGTGACATTGCTATGGATGTTGCCAAGATGACCCTCATTTCCTCTGATCTCTCAAAAATAATTCAAGCTATAAAACTTTCTAAAATTACAGTAGCTACTATTCGACAAAATCTTTTTTTTGCCTTTATATACAACATCATAGGCATCCCTATAGCCGCAGGAATTTTATTTCCCATCAACGGTTTTTTATTAAATCCAATGATTGCAGGAGCCGCTATGGCATTAAGTTCTGTGAGTGTTGTCGGCAATAGTTTGCGTTTAAAATTACGATCAATATAACAATCAATGAAAACATTAAAATTTAAAACAAATATAAATTGTGGGAGTTGCGTAGCCAAGGTCACTCCATTTCTAAACAGTGAAAAAGATATTGATAAATGGAGTGTAGATGTTGCTGGTCCAACTAAAATATTGACGGTAGAATCGTCTACATTGGTTGCCGATGACGTTATAAATATTTTAACAAAAGCTGGATATAAAGGAGAAGCGTTGCTCTAGCAATTGTCGCAAATCATTTTATCTTCAATCGAAACCCTACATAATACATCCTTCCTAAAACAGGCCCCCAAATAAGCGAACTAGTTCGAGCTGCGCAAGGCCGAAGCGCGCGCCCAC
>JAYSUZ010000222.1:0-3429 GCA_043718845.1 Cytophagales bacterium | reverse complement strand
AATTCTAAGAATAAAAGTAATCATACACGAAAATGAATCTAATGACGCTAAAAAGCATTCCTAAGCATTGGCTCTCAATTATCCCTCTGTTACTGTTGTTTTCGTGCAGTGAAGATTATTTGCCAAAACCAAAAGGATACAATAAGATAGACCTCCCCTCTCATAGTTTTCAAGCGCTTTCAAAAGAGCATCCTTATAGGTTTGAGTATTCCAAACATGCACTAATTACAAAAGACGAATCTGCCATAGCGGAACCCCATTGGATTAATGTTTTCTACCCAGAATTTAACGCTTATATCCAACTTACCTACAAAGCTATAAAAGGCAAAATAACCAACTTGGACGAGCATATTGACGACTCCCATAAACTAGCAGGAAAGCATAATGTTAAAGCTTATTCAATAGAGGAAGGCCAAGTAAAAACACCTCATGGATATACTGCTACCGTATTCGAACTAACAGGAGAAGTCCCTAGCCAATTCCAATTTTACGTAACCGATTCTACCGAAAATTTTCTACGTGGTGCCATCTACTTTTTGACGGCTACCAAAAATGATTCCTTGGCTCCTGTAATCGAATATATCAAATACGATGCAATGCATTTGGTAAATACACTAGAGTGGAAAAAAGAGGAACTTAAATAACTAATTATACCTATGTACAACTATATCCTACTCAGCTTGACCGCACTAACACTTACGTCCTGCTTCTCTTACAAGGAGCTAGCACTTGGAGATGTGAAAGACGTAAAACTCAATAAAGTTGGCAATGGTGGAATAGAAATACAAGCAGGTATTCAGGTAGAAAATCCAAACACTTACAAAATTAAGGTTAAAAAAATAGACGCCGACTTACTTATAAATGGCAAAAATGTAGGTAAAATGCATTTAAGTAAAAAAGTCGTATTGCCAAAAAAATCAGACCAAGTACATGATTTTGCGGTGAATACTCAATTGTCTAACCTCCTTTCGGCTATGCCTTCTATCTTTTTTGGAGGCACAATTAACCTTCAAATGAAAGGCTATATCAAAGGGAAAGTGTTTATTTTTTCTAAGAAATTTCCTATAGAAGCTGAAAAGGAAATTTCCTCAAAAGACCTCCATTTATTTTAAAAAATACTAACGCACTACATTAGGCGTTACAAAATATAATCTCTTATCTTTAATAGATTATTGATAAACGAATGAGAAGCTATATAAAATCGATAGGAACCGCTGTGCCGCAATTCAAAAATGCGCAACACGATATAGCTGATTTTATGGCCGAAGCGGCGGGTATGACGCCCGAAGAAAAAAATGTAATGCAAACGCTTTATAGAGCTTCGGGAATCGGCAGTAGGCATTCGGTTATTCCTGATTTTGGCAGTAAAAATGGTGCCTATACGTTTTTTCCAAATACGCCCAATTTGGAGCCCTTCCCTTCTGTAAGAGATCGGATGCAACTCTACGAAAAGGAAGCGTTGCCGCTAGCGCTAAAAGCGGTAGAAGATTGCTTGAATGCGATTGATAATTTCCAGCCTGCTTCCATTACACATCTTATAACGGTAAGCTGTAGCGGCATGTATGCGCCAGGGCTTGATATCGAATTGGTAGAAAAATTAGGACTTTCTAAAAATGTCCAGCGGACGTGTATCAATTTTATGGGCTGTTATGCTGCTTTCAACGGCCTAAAAATTGCCGACGCCATTTGCAAATCCAATCCGACGGCGAAGGTATTGCTAGTTTGTGTCGAATTATGCACCATCCATTATCAGAAATCCAAAGAGTGGGACAAGATAGTATCCAACGCACTTTTTGGAGATGGTGCCTCAGCGGTATTGATTGATAATGAAAAAGCTATTTCAAGAACAACGCTTTCGCTAGATAGCTTTCACTGCGACCTAGCTCCGGAAGGCAAGAACGACATGGCTTGGCATATTGGTGATTTTGGTTTCGAAATGAAACTCTCTTCCTATGTCCCCAATCTTATAAAAGGCGGTATCGAAAAATTGACGTCCGACTTGCTCAAAAATATCGAACTGGAGGCTTCGGAAATTGATTTTTACGCCATTCATCCTGGTGGAAAAAAGATACTAGAAGTGATCGAGACCACCCTGCATATTGACAAATCAAAAAACCGTTTTGCACATCAAGTGTTGCGCGAATATGGAAATATGTCTTCTCCTACGGTGCTTTTTGTATTGAAAGAAATACTCAAACAAACTACTCTCGCAGATGATCAGAAAAATATACTTAGTTTTGCTTTTGGTCCTGGACTTACGTTGGAGAGCATGCTGCTGAAAGTACATTGCGAAAATAATGCTGACAACATACTTTCTGTGAGAGAAGGGCATGAGACTGCGATCCCTTCATAAATTAAAATAAATAATTAGCGTCCTTTGCGTTTAAAAAAATCCGTGGCTATTTAAACGCAAGGGACGCTAAGAAGAAAATTAGTATGTTTGCAAAACGATCTGAGGAAAAAGAATTTTTGGACGACTTCCAATGCGAAGGGGAAGATTTAAAACAAAATCTCCGCGAACTGAAATTTATAAATAAATGGCTCGGAGGAAATGAGGTCACGTTCAGCGGTCTTGAACAAGCTTTGAAAAATAAAGCACTCAACAATACGTTAACGATTGCCGACCTCGGCTGCGGTGGTGGCGACATCTTAGAACTTATAGCCAAATGGGGACGACGAAAAAAAATAAAGTTATCGCTTACGGGCATTGATGCCAATGAATTTATCATAAACTACGCCAAGGAGAATACCGCTTCGTACCCAGAAATTAGTTATGCAAAATATAATGTTTTTTCAGAAGAGTTTTCAGAAATGAAATTTGACCTCGTGAACTGTACATTGTTCTGCCACCACCTCGACGACGACAGTTTGGTGAAATTGTTTTCACAATTAAAAAATCAAATAACAATTGCAATCGTTATAAACGACTTACATCGAAATTGGTTTGCTTACCATTCTATCAAATGGCTTACAACATTTTTCTCGAAATCATTTATGGTAAAGAACGATGCAAAACTTTCGGTGCTTCGTGGATTTAGCAAAAGTGAGTTGGAAACAATTATTAAGAAATCAGGATTTATAAATTATTCTATCCGTTGGCGGTGGGCGTTTCGGTGGGAGGTGGCACTTTTTTCGAGTTGATGTAATTTGAGAATGAAGAAGGAAAAGGTGTCGGACGGCTCTGGTCAATTAATGCGATTGAATCAATAAAAATTGGAAACTTTAATGAACGTAACCGTCCGCCCCCTTTTGGATACGCTTCTAAACTAAAGCAATGCTGGTATATTGTTTAATCGCATTAAGTTCTATTTTCTTTTGACTTGCTTCTTCTTCGATATCAAAATCGTCTTGTAAGCCTAACCAGAATTTTGCTGAATTGCCAAAATACTTAGAAAGTCTAAGCGCAGTATCTGCCGTAATACGTCGATT
>JAYSUZ010000221.1:0-20429 GCA_043718845.1 Cytophagales bacterium | reverse complement strand
ATACGCCTACTAAGCCAATGCCAACTTCTGGGAAGCCAGCAGCTAATAAGGCACTTCCACAGCCGCCGAATACCAGCCAAAAAGTTCCGATAAATTCTGATACGTTTTTTTTCATAGTTATAGTTTTAGTGTTTCCGTTTTTAAAAGTGGGTTCTGGTCTCCACCTCAAGGTTTATAAAGTGAAGGTCAAGATAGGAGGCTTTTTTTAATTTTTCTCATATAAAACGAAAAAAGGAGCCATAATGACTCCTTTTTTCGTTTTATATGAGAAAACAAGGTTTATTGTTTGATTATTTTCAAGATTTTTATCGTTTCGTTGACTTGAAGTTGTAGGAAGTAAACGCCACTTGGCAAGGTTTCACCCAATGTAACCAGTTCATTTGTAGGTAAAACGCCTTCATACAAAGCGTGTCCTGCCAAATCGGTTATTTTAGCTTTGGCCTTTTCATCGTTTCGTGCAGCGATGAAAAGTGTAGTAGAGGTATTGAAAGGGTTGGGCGCTATACTTATCGTGACGTTAAGTTCATTTACCACTGAAATAGAATTGCTATACGTCAATGTTCCATCAAGATCGTATTGAGCCAATCTGTAATAGACCGTGCCTTCAAAATAGCGTTCGTCTACAAAAGAGTACGTAGAAGCCTGTGCGGTAGTGCCATTGCCGTTTACTGTGCCTATTTTTTCAAAATTGATGCCGTCTTTTGAGCGTTCTACAGCGAAGTAATCGTTGTTCAACTCTAGCGCTGTAGCCCATGTTAATAAAGAACGAGTTGCCTCTTTTTCTGCATAGAAATAGAGCAACGATACAGGTGCGGCAGAGCTGCAGGTTCCTACTTTCGCCACTACTTCCAAGCAGTTGCAAGAAGTACCTGCGGATATCTTAAATCCTACAAAGAAACCATACTGAGTGGTTTTGGCAGTAGAGTAGACATTGGAGCCTATTACTTTCATCGTAGAGCCTCCTGCATTGTCTAAATATGGGAAAGCAGGAACGCCAGCAGCGCCCGTAACAGGGTTAATGTTATCGTTGAACAAATAAGGATTTCCATCACTTCCGGAAGTAGCTTTGAAGCGAATTCGATACGTACCTACTGTAATAGGAATGCTAGTGCTAAATTTTACAATATAAACCCCCGATGCACTATAAGAGCCAGAAGCAAGTGCGCCTGTCAGTTGGGGGGTGGTTGTTATTATACTCGTTGTAGCGTCGTCTATGATTTCAAATGTGCCAAGTTTTGCAGCCTCTCCAGCATTGTAAAGCATATAAGGGATATACAATTCGGTAATCGTAAAAGCACTCAATGCTTGAAAACGGGTATGAACACCTGCATCGGCACTGGTATTGCCACCGCCAGTATAGGTAGTAGGGGTGGTAGGGAAGTAAGGCCCTACGTTGGCATTTACGGCTGCGGTATTTTTTACCCAATAGGAAGTGCTAGAAGCAATAGCGGAAGGAGCGGTATAGGAAATACGGTTGTCTCCGTTTGTTAAGATTGGTGTTCCTGTTGCGCAGTTTGCTGAGGAAGAAAACCAATCGTAATCAGTGGTAGCGCCGCTATACCCGCTTATTGAAACAGTAGGCGTAAAAGAACTGCCGTTGCATATATCATTTGGGGTTGCACTATTTGTAGTGATTAGAATGTCGTCGGTAGTGGCGGCACAAGCGCCTTTGGTAGCTTCTACACGGAAAGTACCTGGTTTTCTAACGTTAGCATAAGTAGAAGTAGTATACGTCAACTCCTCTACAAACGTAACCGGAGCTCCTGGCGCATCGAAATACCATTTCCAAGTAGTACCAGAAGGAAAGGAAGCCGAATTAGCGGTAGCTAAATTGACAAAACTAGGCGCACACAATGCGGAGGGATCACTTCCTAAGTCTGGGGTAGGAATAGTGTTGGAAATAGTGATGGTGTCGGACTGAGTACAGCCTCCTGTAGAGTCTCTTATTACTGCTATTTTGCAAGGGAAAGAAGGACAATCGGTAGCCGCTATAGTTCTAATGCGGGCAGTAGCGCCTATAGTGCCGATAGGACTTAGAACGCTAGGTAAGATACGTTTCCAAGTATACGTTACGCCTGTAGGAATAGTAGTAGGCGTAGCCGCATCGGTAAGGGTAAGCGGGAATACGGTGCCGGTGCAAGTAGATAGATCAGCGCCGATTTTTGGGGTTACACAGGTGGTAGCATAAGGATTCCAGAAATTTCCAGACGCTACAAATGAATAAGTAGTTCGAAGTGCGTTTTGAAAATAAGGCTTATCGTCCAATTTTGTGCCTGGAGAGCCTGATACATCTGAATTACTAACCCACCAATTGTAAAAGGCATCTAGGTTGGCATTTGTGGTGTTTGCCATCATTCCTATTGTAAACGCTCCTGTAAAGGCCGAATTTTTATACGTAACATTAGCGCTACCAGCTGTAGTATAGCCCGCTACGATATTTGAGACGCCTTTGCTATTTGCCCACATTGTTATCTTATCAAGATAGGTTTTGGCGGCAGGAGTGCCCCACCATAAATAGTCTACTACAATTCTCCATGGCGTACGAGCGGCATCGAACTGGTAATCGGTAGCGGCGCCACCACCGCCGGCAGCTATTCCACCACAATTGGTAGTTCCTACAGTCAATGATCCTGCATCGTTTGTCCAAGCGGGGTTTAAGCCTGTAGAGGCATCTGTGGCTATTAACAATAAAGCCAAGCCGTCGTCAGCGGCCTTGTTCCAAAAGGCAGCATCAGCAGTAACGTGTTTGGCAAAAGCTCTGTAATAACCTGTAGCAAAATAAGAAGGATTCGTACATAGGCAACCACTTGCAAAAGCATCTCCTGGTTTTTGAACCGTTCTTCCAGCAGTACATCCCGTTACAAATTCGGTGCTTTTGATTGCATTTATTAAAGCAGTAGCGTCTGTAGCATAATTATAAGGAGTAGTGGTTGCGGGCCATTGGTAGTTTGCTACTAACAAAGCCATTGCGGCATCCAAATCGCCATCGGTAGCGCCGTTTGCGGCAACATTCCCAGCGCAATTGACTGTCCAGTTCATTACGCCATTTCCATTTCTATTGTCTTTATACCCTTTCCAAAGGGCATCAAATAGTGTTTTGTCTCCTTTGTATGCGGCCAATAGCATTCCATAACCTTGTCCTTCTGAAAAAGCGTTATTAGAGCTGTAATCATTTATGGCGAGTGTTTTGGATGAACCACAGTCTTTTGTGAAATTTGTTTGCCAGTAATTAAACCAACTCGTAGCATTCGCATCTGCGCCTGTGTTGGCTGGCATTAGGCCATAAGTATAAGAATTATTTGTACCATAAGGAATGGTCTGACCAACTACACTTCCCGCACCGAAAAGAAGTAGTACCAAATAGGCCATTAATAGGTTTAGTTTTTTCATCTATCGTTTATATTTTATCAAATACACTTACTAATATTAATTTTCAAGGAATACATATGTTTATTCAAGCATTGGTAGTAAAGTAACCTTGAAAACTCATTTATACAATTATTAGTGCTGTTAATTTTATTCAAATAGCTGATTTTTAGTTTTATATATGTTTTAATATAGCTTATTACCACCAATGTAAAGCGTATTGAAAATACATAAAATATTCTTTTTTAAGGTATTGTTTATAGTTCAAGAAGGTTGTCGATTTTTATTCTACCATTCAAAAAAAAAGTTTAAAAAAATAAATATAATTATATTGTAAATCTAAATAGTTATATTAAATAATCAAAATTGTACAATGTCAGTTTTGTGTAAGATTATTATGATAAGAGAATACTTGTAAAAATAACGCTTAGGAAAGGAGTTGGTAAACGATAAAACTAGAGAGGTAAGCGAGTGCCGTCATGTATACAAATTGGATAACGGGCCATTTCCATCCTTTTGTTTCTCTATAAACAATCGCAATAGTACTCATACACTGCATGGCAAAGACATAAAATAGTAACAAAGAGAATGCTACGGCAACAGAATACATTGGCTTTCCTGTTTCAGGGTTTATTTCTTGGCGCATTTTCTCCATTACGGTAGCGCTATCATCTGACCTGTCGCCTACGCTGTAAATGGTAGCCATTGTTCCTATAAATACCTCTCGGGCAGCAAAAGAGGTGATAAGCGCTATGCCTATTTTCCAATCAAAGCCTAAGGGTTTTATAGACGGTTCAATAAATCGCCCAAAATAACCTGCGTAAGAATACTCTAATTTTCTAGCAGCTATAAGATTGTCTGTTTCTGAGATGGAAAGATTTTTTTGCTGCGCTTCTAGTACAGCCTTATCGCTTGCTACTACCATTTTATCAGAAGGGCCATAAGAAGCCAATACCCATAATACGATTGAAATAGCAAGAATTACTTTTCCAGCCTCAAATACAAAAGCTTTTACTTTCTCCACCAAGGTAATGCCTACATTTTTCCAGCGGGGCATTTTATAGGTTGGAAATTCCATTATAAAATAGCTTTTCTCTTTTGTCTTCAGCAATTTGCTCATTACTAAAGCCGATAGTAGTGCCGCTAGGAAACCTAATAAATAAAGACCCATGAGTGCCAATCCTTGCAAATTGAAAATGCCTAACACATATTCTTTCGGCACAATCAATCCTATTAGAACCGTAAAAACAGGAATACGGGCAGAGCAACTCATAAGTGGGGTTACAAAAATGGTTACCAGTCGTTCTTTTACATTTTCTATACTTCTCGTAGCCATAATAGCCGGTACCGCACAGGCTACGCTGGATATCAGCGGCACTACACTTCTTCCATTCAGACCAAACTGACGCATTATCTTATCCATCAAAAACATGACACGAGACATGTAGCCAGACTCTTCCAAAATGGCAATGAACGCAAATAAGATAGCAATTTGTGGAATAAAAATAAGTATCCCTCCCAGTCCTGCGATAATGCCATCGGTAAGGAGCTCTACCAACGGGCCAGCGGGTAGGCTATTTTTAAGCCAATCGTTAAGTCCTGCTATTCCACTGTCAATCAAATCCATAGGAACGGTAGCCCAAGCAAACACCGCTTGGAACATCAAAAAGAGCAAGAAGAAAAAGATAAGGTAACCACCTATCTTATGCGTCAACACTTTATCAATGCGTGTACTCAATCGCTCTCTTTGTTCCGTGTTTCCTTTTTTCTCTACTTTGGCAAGTATTTCGTGGATTACCTCATAGCGGCTTACGGTTTCTTTGGATTGGAGGAGTACGCTGTCAAAATTATGCTTATGATTGAGCGCTCCAATAATCGTTTTTTCGTTTTCTGAAAAGCTCCCCATTTCTTTATAACGGTGGGCAATTTGAAGCGCGAGGTAATCGTTTTTTATTCCGAATGTTTCCTTTATTTCTAGTACTAGCGAAGGTGCAAATAATGAAAAATCCAGAAAGGTTTCTGGCGCATTATGTACGGGACAAGAAATGGCTGTTTTTAATAAATCTACGCCTTCGCCGTTGCGCGCATTGATAGAAACAACAGGCACTCCAAGCTCTTTCTTTAAGGCCTCTACATCGATATCGGTACCCGACCGTTTAGCAATATCCAGCATATTCAGTGCTAGAATAACAGGAAAGCCCAAATCGCGTACTTGGGTGAATAAAAGAAGGTTTCGTTTAAGATTTGATACGTCGACTACTACTACAAGAAAATCAGGATAGTGAGCGTCGTTGGGCGAATTTAGAAAGTCAAATACAATCTGTTCGTCAAGCGATTTAGGGTAGAGGCTGTAGGTGCCTGGCAGATCAATGATTTCGGCTACAAGCGTACGGTTTATTTTGGAAAGCCCTGTTTTTTTGTCTACCGTAACGCCGGGGAAATTTCCTATTTTTTGATTTAATCCTGTAAGGTAATTAAAGAGAGAAGATTTGCCCGAATTAGGATTGCCCAGTAGCGCGATTTTGAGAATATTTCGAGTAGCCATTATACTAAATTTATGGTGGCAGCCTCTTCCAATCTCATTGTAAGCGTATAGCCAAGTACTTTTATACAAATAGGATCTCCGAACGGCGCCTTCGAACTGAATTGTATTTCCGAACCAGGCAAGCAGCCCATTTCCAATAGTTTTAACGACATCTCTTGGTCGGAGAAACAGCAGATAACGCCTTTTTCTCCTAATTTCATGTCTGCTACTGTTTTTGTTGCTTTCACCTTCCTGTTTAGAATGATTTTAAACAAATGTAGCACGAGGGAAAGAGAATAACAAGAAAGAATTGCGTTCAGGCTCAACTATTTTAGCAATTGCATAGAATTTAATTGTACACCTTCTAAAATTACTATGCAGCGAGAATTGTATTAATTGCTACTAAAGTCGTATTTTGCACTGTATAATTATAATCTTTAAAATATGAAATTTTACATTCCGTTATTGGGCTTATTAGTAGCCGTATACAGTTGTTCTCCAAAACAAGAAACAAAGCCCGTTGTTGTCTCTTTTTCAACAGAAGGGAAGGAAGTAGCCGTATACACCACTGCAGACAGCACCAAACTAAGATTGACCCCTACAGGGAAAAAAGTCTTTAGTGCTGCGGCACAACCTTTAGAATCAGAAGTTTCTGTTTTTGTAAATCCCATGATACAATTCCAATCGTTGCTTGGAATTGGCGGCGCTATTACCGATGCCTCGGCAGAAGTTTTTGCAAAATTACCCGAAGTCAAGCAACAAGAATTTCTTAAAGCTTCTTACGATCAAATAGAAGGGATAGGGTATTCGTTGGCCCGCACCAATATACACAGTTGTGATTTTAGTAGTGGGAGTTATGAATATGTTAGTGAAAAAGATAAAGAATTAAAAACATTTACGATAGCGCACGACAAGCAATTTCGATTGCCGTTGATTAAGAAATCAATCGCCGCTGCAGGCGGGACATTGACGTTGTTTGTAAGTCCATGGAGTCCTCCAGCTTTTATGAAGGATAATAATAACATGCTAAAAGGAGGGAAATTATTGCCTGAGTATTTCCAATCTTGGGCCATGTATTTTACAAAATTCATAAAAGCATACCAAGCGGAAAATATTCCTATTTGGGGTGTTACGATTCAAAACGAACCTATGGCTGTACAACCATGGGAATCGTGCATTTATACGGCAGAAGAAGAGCGTGATTTTTTGAAAAATCATCTTGGTCCAATAATGGAGAAGGAAGGCTTAGGAGATAAAAAAATAATCGTTTGGGACCATAATAGAGACCTTATAAATCAACGTGCATCGGTTATTTTTGACGACCCCGAAGCCTCTAAGTATGCATGGGGCATAGGATTTCACTGGTATGAGCCTTGGTCGGGTGGGCAACCTATGTACGACAATATTCATACGATACAAGAATCGTATCCAACAAAAAATTTATTGTTTACAGAAGGTTGCGTAGATAAATTTAAGGTAGAAGGGTGTCAGTCGTGGCCAAATGCTGAAAAATTTGGACATTCGATGATTCATGATTTTAATAACGGTACCGTTGGCTGGACGTTTTGGAATGTTTTGCTCGACGAAACAGGAGGACCAAACCATGTAGGAAATTTTTGTTTTGCACCCATTCATGCCGATACGAAGAAAGGCGAATTGATCTATACTCCAACGTATTATTATATAGGACATTTTTCAAAATTTATCCGACCAAATGCAAAGCGGGTAAGTTCTGTAAGCAGCAAGAGTCATTTGTTAACGACTTCATTTCTGAACGAAAATGGAACAATGGTTACGGTAGTAATGAATCAAAGTGCGGAAACGATAAAGTATAAACTATACATTGGTTCAAAAGCCGTAGAGGAAATTATTTTGCCACATGCTATTCAAACACTCGTTTACTAAACGCTATTATGAATTACAAATTACTAGGAAAATCAGGATTGAAAGTTTCTGAACTGTGTTTAGGCACTATGGGCTTTGGCACAGAATGGGGCTGGGGAGCAGATAAGGAAACGAGCTTCAAAATACTAGAAGCATATACCAACGCAGGAGGTAATTTTATAGATACGGCAAATTTATATACCGATGGTACAAGTGAGAAAATAATCGGCGAGTACCTTACTACAAATCGTGACCATTATGTCTTAGCTACAAAATACACGTTAAACGACAATCAAACGAATGTGAATGCCTCGGGCAACAACCGCAAAAATATGATGCGAAGTGTAGAGGCAAGTTTGAAACGGTTGAATACCGATTTTATCGATTTGTTTTATTTGCATATTTGGGATAACCTAACGCCCATAGACGAAGTAATGCGAGGATTAGACGATTTGGTAAAACAAGGGAAAGTAAACTACATCGGTATCAGCGATACGCCTGCATGGGTTGTAAGTAGGGGCAATACAATGGCAGAGTTGATGGGTTGGAGTCGTTTTATTGCGTTGCAGATTGAATACAGTTTGCTACAACGTACACCAGAACGGGAATTAATTCCGATGGCAAAGGAATTTGGCTTGACGGTGACTCCATGGGCGCCACTTGCTGGAGGTGCACTTACCGGAAGGTACTTAAAAGGAGATGTGGGACGTCTTCCAGAGAAAAGCAAAAGACTAAATGAAAGAAACAGCAACATTGCAAAGGAAGTTTTAGCCATAGCAGAGCAAATGGGTGTGCCGGCTGCACACGTGGCGCTTAAATGGACTACACAGCAAGGATTCTCGTCGATACCAATCGTTGGCGCAACTAAAGTTACTCAGGTAGAGGAAAATTTGAAAGCGTTAGAAATCACTCTTGACGAGAACCAACTTAAACGACTTGATGAAGTAAGTAAAATAGAGTTGGGTTTTCCTGGGGAATTTTTTAACGAAGAAGGCGTAAAAAAAGTTTCTTTCGGAGGGTTTTACGATCGGATAGAAAAAAGAAAGTAGTCTCAGTTAAACGAACTTTTTCCAGATTAACCGGACGATTTCCTTGGCTGTAGCTTTGAAAAATCGTATATCGAAAAGGAAAAGGCTTATTACCTTTAAGTCCTCTCTCAGCGTGCTTTCTTCGTCCAGAAATCTAAGGATTGTATGGGCTGGTATATTCGTGAACATTTTTTCAAAAATGTCTTTTGTAGCAGTAGTGTCTTTCTCTAATATGCTTAATAGAATAGTGTCGTAAAACTTGTATTTGAAAGAAGGCTCTAGCGAAGAGGGTTTTATTTTGCCATATTTTTCAAGATCCGCTACCATGCTTTTTGTTCGTTTGTAGGTGCGAGCAAACGCAAAGCCCGACGAAGGTTTTACAAATCCTCCGAAAGTTCCTATTCGTATTATTTTTCCATCAAACTTGGGTTGATAGGAATGTGTACTCATAGGCACAACCCCGAATTCTTTGTGTAGTATTTTGTATTTCTTTATTCCTAATGTATTAGAAATGTAATGTTCTAATTCGGTGCGATAGGCTTCTTTCGTTAGAAGATTCTGGGAGAATAAAGTATACTCTACCAAGGCTTCTCTTTTAGAAAAGGGAAGTATGTAGCCGAAGCGCGCTTCTTTATGTTGCTCTATATTAAAGTCCATAAAAGTAGCGTGCGAAGTATCAAAGAAGTCTTCCTCAGTTTCTAGAAAGTAGCCTTTAAAATGTTGGAGTAAATAATAACACGAGCCTTTCGGGTATTGAAAATCTTGGAACGATGGGTGTATGCTGTTGAAAATAGTATCCGCTTCGTACTTTTCGTTATTTACGAGTACATACCCTTCGGGCGAAATTTCTGTAATTTCGCCAAGTATAGTTGTGAAATTTCCATGCTGTTTTAATTGTTCGTGGACATAATTATAAAAATCTAACCCTCGAATATATTCATATTTGTAAGGTGCTATAGCATAACTAGCGTCGAATTTGGCGGAGGAAAAACGAATTTTATCCCATTTTTTATATACAATTTTATCCAATTCAAATGTTTCGTCGCTCCAAAAACACCAGGTACGATCGTTTGTTTTTTTGGCGTCTTTGTCTATCAGCAACACGCTTTTGTTTTTAAGCGATGACTGACTCATCTCAAGCGCTAGAAGCAATCCAGACAATCCAGCACCTGCTATGATGTAGTCGTATTTTTTCATAAGTATTAATCGATTAGTGCCTCATACAAAATTTCTAACGGATGTCTTGCTTCTTTCTTTGTACCGTCGTGAATTTGATGACGGCAACTTGTGCCAGGCGCAGCGATGATCGTTTCAGCAGTAGCATTTCTTACGGCTGGGAATAAAACAAGCTCGCCAATATTCATCGAAATGTCGTAGTGTTCTTTCTCATACCCAAAAGACCCTGCCATTCCGCAACAGCCCGAAGGAATCACTTCCACTGTATAATTAGTAGGAAGAGATAACATGTTTTTAGAAAAATCTACCGACGATAAAGCCTTCTGATGGCAGTGCCCGTGCAACTTTACTATTTTTGTTTCTATTGTAAAGGATGATTTATTGATTCTTCCTGCTGTAATTTCATTTGCAATAAATTCATCTATTAGAAAACAATTTTTTGCCAATTTCTCCGCTGCGGATTTTTCATTTTTGTCTACTAGTAAAGGATATTCGTCTCGGAAACTAAGAATTGCAGACGGCTCGATTCCGATAAGTGGCGTATCATTTTTTACGACGTCTTTTAGTAGAGCCACATTTTTTTGTGCTACTTTCTTTGCATCTTCCAGCAACCCCTTTGATAGGAAGGTACGGCCGCTTTCGACGTGGTTGGGTAGAATTACTACGTATCCGAGTTTTGTCAACAACTTAATCGCTTTTATACCTATTTCGGTGTCGTTGAAATTGGTATACTCGTCGCAAAATAAGTTTACCGTGCCTTTTATTTTTTCGTTTTTAGGTTGTAAGGCTGCCAAATTTTCTTTCGCCCATTTGCGCAAGGTGAAGCGATGCACTAAGGGGAAGTTCCTTTTTGGTGCTATACCCATTATTTTCTTCGCTAGACTACTTGTAAGGCTATTCGTCATTAGAAAATTGTAAATACTCGGAGCCATCGAAGCTAGTTTCATACTTGCTTCAAAATTTCCAATCATACGGGTGCGGAAGGGTACGCCATTTGATTTGTAATATTGTTGTAGAAACTCTGCTTTCATCATCGCTACGTCAACATTGGAAGGGCATTCAGATTTACAACCTTTACAAGAGATACACAAATCGTAAACGTCCTTTATTTCTTTATGGTCAAATTTATTGAGCTTTGTAGAACGGGTGAGGAACTCACGTAATATATTGGCACGTGCACGAGTGGTATCTTTCTCGCTTTTGGTTGCCATATAACTAGGGCACATAGTGCCGCCAAGTACGGCAGATTTACGACAGTCTCCAGAACCGTTGCATTTCTCCGCCATGCGTAAGATGCCGCCTACTTCTCCAAAATTAAAGACCGTTTTAAACTCGTTTGTTTTTTGGTTGCTGTCGTAGCGAAGCGATTCGTTCATCTTTGGTGTATGAACAATTTTATTGGGATTAAAGATGTCATTTGGGTCCCAAGCTTTTTTCAATGCACAGATAAGTTGGTAATTTTTTTCACCAATCATCTTACGAATAAATTCTCCCCGTACACGTCCATCGCCATGCTCACCGCTGAGCGAGCCGCGAAATTTTTTCACCAGCGTTGCTACTTCGTCGGTGATGGTGTGAAACATTTCACGGTCTTTATCGATTTTTAAATCTAGAATAGGACGAAGGTGCAATTCACCGTCGCCGATATGTGCGTAGAAAACACTTCGTTGATTGTGTTTTTTTAGTATCTCTTGAAATTCTAATACAAATTGCGGTTGGTCGTTTACATCTACCGCCGTATCTTCAATACAAGCCACCGCCTTAGCATCGCCTGGCACATTTGCCAATAGCCCTAACCCTGCTTTACGAAGTGCCCATATTTTTTTAATATCAGCGCCCCATACTTTTGGAAAGTGGTAACCAAGGTTTAGCGATTTTAATTCGGCAATTAAATTATCCGACAATTCTTCAATCTCTTCGGTAGTATGACGCGCCCATTCTACTACAATAATAGCTTTAGGGTCGCCTTGTACAAAAAATAAATTCTTTTGTTGTTCCGTATTTTGTTTGGCACAATCCAAGACGATATCGTCAAATAACTCTACTGCCCCAGGGTTGTATTTCAAAGCAATTATAGTAGCTCTTGCAGCTTCTTCAATAGTGTTGAGGTGAACGGCTACTACACCTTGATTTTTGGGTGGTGCATCTACGAGGTTCAATTTTATTTCCGTAGTAAAAGCTAGTGTACCTTCTGAGCCAGCCAAAAGCTTACACATATTAAAATTACTTTTCCCTTCTGTAAAAGCAGCTGTTTCTAGTAGTTCATCCACTGCATACCCTGTATTTCTTCGACGGATAGAAGGTTTCGGAAATTCATTTCTTATTTCTTCCTGTGTTTCTTTTACAGAAAGTACCGTTTTGATATGCTTGTATATTTTACTTTCTAAGGCTTCGCCCTCACATTTTTGTTCAAAGGCTTCGTTGGAAATCTCGTTGAAAATAGCTTCGTTTCCATCGCTCAATATTGTTTGGAGTTCTATTACATGGTCACGTGTAGTGCCGTATATAACGGAGTGGGAGCCGCAAGAATTGTTGCCCACCATGCCGCCTATCATACAGCGGTTGGACGTAGAGGTTTCGGGGCCAAAAAATAAACCATAAGAAGCAAGGTGTTTGTTCAGCTCGTCCAAATTTACCGCAGGCTGTACCCGCACCCACTTTTCTTCTTTGTTTACTTCTAGAATTTTATTCCAGTAAAGCGAAACATCTACCACAATACCTTTTCCCACTACCTGCCCACCCAATGAAGTGCCAGCGGTACGAGGAATAAGTGACGTTTTATATTTAGCAGCAAAGGAAATTAATTTCTTAATATCTTCTTTTGTTTTTGGGCGTGCCACCGCTAGCGGCAGCTCTCTATATACCGAAGCATCGGTAGCATAGAGGGTTCTCATTGTCACGTCTGTAAACAAATCTCCATCGAGTATTTGCTTAAGTTCTTCCAGTTTAGCTAACATACGTAGTTTCTTCTTTCCTTATTGGAAATGCAAATTTATCAGAATAAAACAATCAAAAGAAGAGTTAATGTTCCCTTATTGATGAAAAGAAGTTCAAAGCACCTCTTGAATTTGCTATTATTAATTCAATTTGCTGAATTTCAATTATATAAAAGAATTTATTTTGCTAGAATAATCCCATAAAACAATTCCCATCGAAACAGAAACGTTAAAAGAGTGTTTTGTGCCAAATTGGGGAATTTCTAAACAAGTATCAGACAGAGCGATGACTTCATCTTCTACGCCAAATACTTCATTTCCAAATACAAAACAGTACCGTTCTTCCTTTACAGGTTTGAAATTTTGTAGCATCACACTGCCTTCCGCCTGCTCTAGGCTTATTATTTTCCAGCCTTCCTGTTTCAACTTATTTACAGCCTCTACAGTGGTGCCTACATGTTCCCATTCTACCGTATCTTCAGCGCCGAGCGCAGACTTATGCAATTCTCTATTGGGAGGCGTTCCGGTAATACCGCAGAGGTATATTTTATGAATAAGGAATGCGTCGCCTGTGCGGAATGCCGCGCCCACGTTGTGAAGACTGCGAACATTGTCTAAGACTAACACAACAGGAATTTTTTCTTTTGATTTAAATTCCTCAGGCGATATTCGGTTTAGTTCTTCTAATTTTAATTTGCGCATAGGTGCAAGGTAAGGGTAAATTATAGTATTGCAGCACCTAAGTAAACAAGAATAGTTGAGATAGCAAAGCCGTAAAAAGGTATAAAACCAAGCTGTATTGTCAAAAAAGAACGCAAATGTATTTTTTCTGTAAGTTTTTTCTTACATTCGTACTTGTTAAGCCTCCGATTCTCTCTTAAAGCCTAGCATTAACTAAGAACCCGTGTTGTTGTCCATTGCTCTATCGCTTGTAGTAATACAGGAAGTAGATAAAATAGAGCATTAAGCACTTCTATTATGCAAAAAATAGTGATTAAGTCAATAGGTCTAGTATTTTTTACTTTCTGCTGTTGCGTACAGGCAAATCGTATGTATGCACAAGGAGATTGTCATACTATGGCAGCACACGAAAGGTTGCTGAAGAGTGATCCAAATTTTGCTAGAAATCAGAAAAAATTAGAAGAGATCACCAAGAATAATATCCTGCTTGGTACGAAAACAAATGCCCGTACGGCAACCCTTATTACAATTCCTGTGGTGGTACATGTACTGTACAACGATGACGCAGAGAATATTTCGGACGCACAGATCCTTTCCCAGATTCAAGTATTGAACGAAGATTTTAGCAAAGGGAATGCAGATGCGTCGCAAATACCAGCTTCTTTTTCTATTGTGGCGGCAAGTTCAAACATTCAATTTTGTTTAGCAAAAAGAACGCCAGACGGCAGTCCTTCTACAGGGATTACAAGAACCTATACGGCTTATAAAGCCTTTAACGATATTGATATTAATGTGCCTCAGAAATTCTCGGCACTTGGCGGTCATGATATCTGGGACAGAGACCGCTACCTGAATATTTGGGTATGTAACCTTGAAGGAACTTTGGCGGGATATGCGCAGTTTCCTGGGGGGCCGTTAACCAAAGATGGCGTGGTGGTGGACTATGAATTTTTTGGTACAACGGGTGCGTTGTATCCTAATTATAAGAAGGGAAGAGTCACCACACACGAAGTAGGGCATTGGCTTAATCTGAGACATATCTGGGGCGATTACAGCTGCGGAGACGACTATATAGGGGATACCCCAACTCAATTGAGGTCTAATTTTGGTTGTCCTTCTTTTCCAAATGCCTCTTGCAATAACGCCAGCGATATGTTCATGAACTACATGGATTATACCCAAGACGATTGCAAATATATGTTTACCTACGGACAAGTACAACGCATGAATTCGGCGCTTTCTGCCTCCCGTTCGTTGCTCCAATCTTCCGATGGCTGTTCGCCTACGGTTGATTTTTGTACCGCCTTGCCTTCTGTCTATACCTTTGGAGGAGCTACGATTACAGATGGTAGTTTAGGGAATGATTATAAAAATAATACCGATTGCCAATGGTTGCTAAAACCTGCAGTAGGTGGGATTCTTACTTTGACGTTCGAAGCGTTTGATACAGAGTTAACCTTTGATACACTTGTGGTATACGACGGCGCTACTACTTCGGCACCAGTTTTAGGTAAATTTAGTGGAAACACTTTGCCTTCTGTATTAACTAGTACGGGGAGTAATGTGTTGCTGCGTTTTGTAACCAATGGAACGGCTACCGCAGCAGGCTGGACAATCACGTACAGGAGCAGCAATGCGGACAATACGGATTACATCACCTGTAGAGGCAGTTCGGCGTACACATCTCCCACAGGGACTTTTAATGATGGTAGTGGTAGTTCAAATTATTCGAAAAATTTAGAGTGTGAATACTTAATCGAACCGCCAGGAGCGAGCAATGTAACGATACACTTTACGCAATTTAATACCGAACTAAATTATGATTTTGTAAAAGTATACGACGGCTCAAGTGCTTATGCTCCCCTGCTAGGAATTTATTCCGGCACGAGCCTTCCCACCGATGTCACGTCTTCGTCCGGTGCGCTCTTCCTGAAATTCGTAACCGACGATTTTATAAACAATGCCGGCTGGACGCTGAACTATACTACAAATAATACAGGGCCATCCACCTGTTCGGGTACTACCATCTATAGCCAGTTTTCAGGAACAGTACAAGACGGTAGTGGTGCTGCAAATTATTCTAACGACTTAGATTGCATTTCTCTTATTCAGCCGCCTGGCGCTACTTCTGTCACCATTCATTTTACAGAATTTGATACCGAAAGTAAGTACGATTCGATTATTATCTACGACGGTCCTACAATACTTTATCCTGTACTGGCAAGTTATTACGGCAACACCTTGCCGCCAGACATTACTGCGCCAAGCGGTACAATGTTGATCCGTTTTATAAGTGATTTTAGTACAGGGAAAGCCGGATGGTCTGCCACTTATACATCTACAGGATCTGGAGGAAGTACCTGCGTGGGCCTGTCTACTTATACCACACCCACAGGGTCTTTAGACGATGGAAGTGCTGCAGGAAATTATTTGAATAATACAGCGTGTAAATTTTTAATTGCCCCCCAAGGAGCTTCTACTATTACGTTGCACTTCACCTCGTTGCTTACCGAGTACGGATTTGATTATGTAAAAGTATACAATGGTGCTACGAATGCCTCTCCTGTAATTGGAATTTATTCAGGAACGGTACTCCCTCCAGATATCACAGCCACGAAAGGAGCGATGCTGTTGGAGTTTATTACCGACGAACTTACCGTCAACGCAGGCTGGTCGGCTACGTACACTTCCACTACAGGAGCTGTAAATATTGGAAACTGTAATGGATTACAAACCTTTAATAGCCCTTCAGGAAAAATATCGGACGGGAGTGGGGAGTACAATTATTTGAACAATGCCGATTGTATGTTCCTTATCCAACCTGTCGATGCTAGTAGAATTGATTTAGAATTTCTAGTATTTGATATCGAACAGGATTTTGATTTTGTAAAAATATACGACGGCACTACCACTAGTGCTCCTTTGTTAGGGACATTTTCTGGAACTGGGTTGCCTACTATTATCAGTTCTACAGGAGGTGCTTTACTTATACATTTTATTTCAGACAATATAACGTCGGCATCCGGTTGGTATGCAACGTATAATGCTGTCACTCCTATTGCACTAGGGCAGTGCAACGGGCTAGTTACCTACAACGGCGCCAGCGGAACGGTTTCAGATGGAAGCCAAGGAGGCAATTATGGAAACAATCAAAATTGTCAGTTTTTAATTCAACCTTCTGGAGTTTCTACAATCACTATAAACTTTACAGCCTTTGAGACCGAAGGGACTTTTGATAAAGTACGGATATACGACGGTGCTTCAACAGCGGCGCCTTTGCTGGGCACTTATTCTGGAAACAATTTACCGCCGTCTATCACCAGTAGCGGTGCGGCATTTTTGATAGAATTTGAAACCGACAACGCTACCACAAAAAAAGGTTGGGCCTTGAATTACACCTCTACCGTGAACAGCGTAGCGGCGCTGTGTAGTGGACTCACTAGTTACAATGCTCCTACCGGAGTACTAACGGATGGAAGTGGTGTATACAATTATTCCAACAACATGAACTGCCGTTTTCTTATTCAACCGCCAGGCGTTACCTCTGTGACCCTCCATTTTAATGCATACAACACAGAAACCGACAACGATCTTGTAAAAGTGTACAACGGAAACTCTACCCTTTCTCCACTTATTGGGGCATTCTCTGGTGCTACCTTGCCTTCGGATATTGTTGCAAATACAGGAATTATGCTCGTTGAGTTTACGTCGAATATAAGCAATACGCGCCAAGGATGGGATGCCACCTACAGCAGCGCTACCCTTACTTCAGCCGCTGACAGTGCTGTAGAAGAGAAAATTTATTGTTATCCCAATCCTGCTTATAATGAACTTACTATAAAAGGACTTAAAATCGCTTCTTCTACAGAACTTAAAATAATTAATTCGATAGGAGAAACGGTGCTGAACCATCAGGCTATTGCCAACCAAAAGGAGTATAAGATAGCTGTAGACCAATGGCCTCAAGGAATTTATTACATTATCATTACGAACGAGAACGGGGTCCAGCTTGTAGAAAAATTTATAAAATTGTAGAAAATAAAATTATAGTGTTGTATGTTCACCTTGCCAATTATGCCAAAACTTATTTACCGTAGTGCAGTATTTTTCTTTAGTATCTTCACGACTACTATTTCGAGCAACTATGCGCAACTAGCGCAATGGGAACTATTTAATTTCCTGAATACAGGTTATTCGATCGATGCACCCAAATCAATAAAAGTAACAGCGCTGGGAGATATTTGGGTCGGCACGAGCAATAGTGGTGTATTCCAATTTGATGGAACCGCTACATGGCAAGAGTATGAAAATACAACTACGCCAACTTTCCCAAACAACTACATCAATTCTATTTCTATTTATGGAAATCAAATTATAGCAGCAACGGCTTATAATGGCGTAGGGAAATACTCTTCTGGTACATGGACTACCGTAACAACCGCTAACGGACTTGTCAATTTTGACGTGAGAGGTGCTGCTTACGATGCTTCGGGGGCGCTTTGGTATGCAACCGATGGCGGACTTTCTAAAGAACAAGCCGCGGTCTGGACTTCTTATACTTCTGCTACGTTGCCTACAGGAATGCCTACTAATCATTTGAGCTGTATTTATATTGATCCCTTGGATAATAAATGGGTAGGAACAGAGGGTTTTGGGTTATTAAAATTAAACAGCACGTGGCAAACCTATACCACTGCTAATTCAAGTATCCCATCCAATACCATCACCAAAATAGTGGTTACTCCTGACGATAAACTTTGGATTTGCACCACTAACGGCATAGCACTATTCGACAAAAATACTTCATGGACAGTGTACAATTCTTCTAATACCCCCGAGATTACAGACAATACCATTAACGATATTGCAATAGATAATCTTGGAAATATATTTCTCGCTACACCAAGCGGACTCTTTGTTAGAAATGTCGACGGTACGTGGAGTAGTCAGACTACAACTAATTCTACACTCCCTGAAAATATATTGAAATGCGTAGGGTTGAACAGCGCCAACGGAGATTTATGGGTAGGAACCGCTACGATAGGTATCGCCTCAATTTCTAAAACGCTTGTATTGACGGGCTCGCAATCTAGTATAGAAGGAGGCTCCTTTAACGTATACCCCAATCCTGTAGCAGAGGAATTGACGATTACATTAGGTCTGGTAGGGGCTCCTGAAAAAATTCTACTTTCACTTACCGATAGTTATGGAAAAGAAATGGTACGCTACGAAGAGCAGCTTGGTGCGCATGTGCCGTTCTTAAAACAACTTTCGTTAAGCGCTTTTCCTGCAGGTGTATATTCCTTGCGGATAGAAGTAGGAGGAGAATCGGCGGTTAAAAAAATAATTAAATATTAAAATAGTTAGAATGAAACTATATTCGAAATTAATACTGTTGGTAGGCGTGTTGCTTTTTAGCACAGCACAAACAAAGGCTACGCATATTGTAGGGGCTGATATGTCGTATAGAAATGTCGGGCCGAACCAATTTGAGTTTACCTTAAATGTATACCGAGATTGCCGAGGTATACCAGTCCAGCCTTCTTACAAAATAGATTATGCTTCGTTGAGCTGCAACATTCAAGGAAATTTTGTAGTGACAATGGATCCTTCCCTAACAAAAGAAGTCAGTCCGATTTGTCCAGGTATTCCTACAATATGCACAGGCGGTACTCAGGACGGTATTCAACAGTATGTTTATAAGGCGGTATTCACAATCCCTCAAGCCTGTGCCGATTGGACGTTTAGTTGGAGAGAGTGCAATAGAAATAAAGCAATTACTACAATCATTAATCCAGATGCTCAATGTTTGTATATAGAATCTACCTTAAACAATATTTTGGCGCCTTCAAACAATTCGCCTACGTTTAACAACCCTCCTGTTTCAATATTGTGTATTGGACAGCTTAACTACTACAATCCCGGTACTGCAGAGCAGGACTTGGACAACTTGGTTTTTTCCGCCATCACCCCTCGCACAGGCAAGAAAAAGGACGTTGTTTATTTGCCGGCGTATTCTCCCGGAAGCCCACTTACAAATACTTCTGGATTTACCGTGGACGCTATAAATGGAAATGTTATTGTGAACCCAAGTGTGATCAATGAAATAACGGTAGCCGCGTTAAGGGTAGAAGAATATAGAAATGGTATTTTGATAGGCAGTACCATGCGTGATATTCAAATTATTACAAAAGATTGTAATAACAATAATCCAATTTTGAGTGGTATAGATAAATCTACTACGGATTCAATCACCGTTTGTGCAGGAAAGCAGGTATGTTTTAGTGTATTTGGTTCTGATATTGATCTTGGTCAAAATTTATATATGTCGTGGAATTATGGAATAGATACGACCAGTGCAAAATTTAAGGTTACCGGAGATTCTACTGCACCCAAAGGGAATTTCTGTTGGACTACAAAACCAACCAATGCAGGGCTTTACTTTTTTACCGTTACAGTGAAAGATGATTTTTGTCCTATACTGGGCTCTACCACGAAGGCGTATAAGATAAGGGTCATTCCTTCTCCAATAATTGCGCTAGCCAACCCGATTGATATTGCTTGTAATACGAAAACGCTTATCAGTCCAACCGTTACAGGAGGCTCTGGTAGTTATGTGTACAAATGGAATACAGGAGAAACTACAAAAGACATTACAAAAGGTTCTGGCGTATTCACAATAAATGTAACGGACAGCAGAGGGTGCAAATCTGCGGTCAAAACAGAGGTAAGAACTGGGTTGATAGCAAGATTTAACCACAGTAAAGTATGTGCCACCAAAACGGTTTCCTTCCGAGATTCCTCGGAGAGTTTGGTGGGTACAGTTGTTTCATG
>JAYSUZ010000023.1:0-11213 GCA_043718845.1 Cytophagales bacterium | reverse complement strand
AGGAAGTTTAGGGTATACCCGATTACAAATGATTTTCTAATCACTGATCAGGTGTTTTTTGAAACGGAAATTTATAACGATTTATTTGAAAAAGTATACGGTCAAAAAATAGACTTAAAGATAGTAGATGAAGAAGGGAAGCCTACTTCTTATTCCTTTGCGAATGGAGAGCAGAATTCGCGGTTTGAAATAAAAGGACTTAAGCAAGGAGTTTATACCTATTCCGCCACTGCCGATTTAGGAGGTAAACTAGAAAAATCGGAAGGGCGTTTTACAATCAAAGAACTAATGCTGGAAGCGCTCAATACTACTGCTGATTTTGAATTGCTGCGCCAACTTTCTACCAAAAATAATGGTCGTTTTGTATCGGCTACAAATCTCAACCAACTTGCCGAAACAATTATCGCTAGTAAGCCGAAAAATAGTTTACATTCCAACGAAGAGTTGATAGAGCTGGTCAGTGTTCCTTGGTTATTTTTCTTGTTCTTAGCGCTTGCTTCTACCGAGTGGTTTTTGAGAAAATATAAGGGCGGGTATTAGGAATATTTAATTTAGCGGAGTTGTCCTTTTAAAACTACAAAAGATAAAATTTTGTGTGGTATTAAATGGAGTAGTATGGTCTTCGGTAATACAGCGTATTTTATCAAAGCCATCTTGCATTATTGTATTTAATGTTTCCTCATTATATTGTTTTATGTCAAGGCCACTACATTTAGTTGGTCCATTTTCTGAAAAGGTACCGATAGTAAGATAGCCTGAAATTGCTTTTTTTGCAATTTCTATATATTTTTCTATTTGTACGTTGGTTGTTAAAAAATGAAATGTGGCCCTGTCGTGCCAAACATCATATTTTGTAGTTGGTTCAAATTCGGTAATATCGCTTACAATCCATTGGACACTAGTTGCCTTTGAACCCAATCGTTTTTTTGCTTTTTCGATTGCATTCGCAGAAATATCTAAAACGGTTATGTTTTCAAACCCGTCCTCTAATAAAAAATCTACAAGCGTACTGTCTCCTCCTCCAATATCAATAATTTGTGCTTTTTTTGTTATCCCAAAGGAACAGATAAGATCTAATGAAGTTTTTGGGATTTCTTGTGTCCAACTTACTTGAGCTGGATTTTTGGTTTCGTAAACGGTTTCCCAATGATTTTTTTTTGGTGCTTCCATAGATTAGAAATGCTAAATACAGGCATTGAACGAATAATGATAGATAATAGTTCCTATTCTTATTTTTTTTAATAGATTTATTGAAACCATACCTGATTGTTTGCGTATCAATCTTAAACCTTATTTAATTTTTAGTTAGTTTGCTATGAAAACAATATTAGTTGTAGATGATTTTGGATCTGTAAGAGATTTATTAGTTAGGATATTAACATCCAAAGGGTACAATGTTTTGAGCGCATCTGATGGAAAAGAGGCTTATTCCTGTTTAGAAATGAATATTGGAACGGTTGATTTGGTCTTAACGGATTATAATATGCCAGAGCTTACCGGTTATGAGTTGCTTCTAAAAATAAAAGCGAATGAAGCGTTAATGAAAATTCCTGTAATTTTCTTAACTTCTGAAACCTTGCCTGCAAAAATGATTCAGGCAAAAGAAGCCGGTTTGGAAGCATGGATAAGGAAGCCCTATAAGGCAGAACAGTTTTTTTCTACGATTGAAAATATTTTAAAGTAGAATATGGATGATAATCAAAAAAGATTCATAGCAGATACGCTCGAGTTGCTGAACGAATTGGATGAAGGGTTGATGCAGTTGGAAGTTAATCCTGAAGCATCTGCTCCTTTGGAAATGGTATTTAGAACGATGCATACCATAAAAGGTGGTGCAAATATGTTCGGGTTTATTTCTATAGGAGAATTGTCACATCTTTTAGAATCGATTTTCGAACTTATTCGATCCAAAAAAATAGCTACCTCAGATAGTATTATAAGTTTGACGTTGAATGCTTATGATGCTGTAAGAGGAGAGTTGCAAACATTGGATATTGATGCCATTTTTGAATCTAAAAAAATACAAAAGTGGATAGAAACGGTAACCGACTATATTGCTAATAATGAGGAGATTGCTAACTCGGAAAGCTTTATCACAGCGCCTGTTCAGACGTATTTAGTGAGGGTAAAACCATTGTTGAAAATAACAGAAAATGGCAATCATCCATTAGTATATATTATCCAAGATGTAGAAACTTTGGGAGATGCTAAGAAGTTTGCTTATTCTAATAAAGACGGCGATCTACTACAATGGGATGTTTTTATTTCCACGTCAATTCAAAAAGAGGAGATAGAAAGTAATTTTATTTTTGTAGGCAATGAGTGTACCTATGAAATAAGTTTATTGTCGTCTACGGATCTTTTTCAAGAAAAAGCTTTTGATTCCATATTGGATACGCTTTCGGAATCTCCAGTAGATATCGAAAATTTAAAATTGGCAATAAGTTCAATTGTTTTTTATCAAAAGGAAACAACGGTTGAGGACAAGCGAAAATTCAAGAAAAGTGAAAGTGTAATTAAGGTTGATAAAGAGAAAGTAGACACGCTGTTGAATTGGATTTCGGAGTTGATAATCATACAGTCTAGAATTAAAAATATTTCAAACAATCTTTCCGATAGTGCACTTAAGGAAACTACAGAGCAATTGGAAAATATCACCTTTCATCTAAGGGATATATCGCTTGAAATAGGCCTTATTCCTATTGAAACACTCGTTACCAAATTCAAACGGTTGGTTCGGGATTTATCTAAAAAATTAGATAAGAAAATAAATTACATTTCTGAAGGTACCGAAACGGAAATGGATAAAGATGTAATTGAAATTATGGATGAACCCATGATTCATATTTTAAGAAATTGTATTGATCATGGTATAGAAACGCCAGCAGAAAGAAAGGCGAATGGGAAATCTGAGTTTGGTACTATAAAACTTAAAGCGTTTAATTCTGGCTCGTATATAAATATATTAATATCGGACGATGGGAAGGGTATAGATGGCGATGCTATTTTGGCAAAGGCCCGTAATTTGAATTTGATTTCTAAGGACGTTGAGTTGTCGGAGGAAGAGAAATTGGAATTAATTTTTTTGCCAGGACTTTCTACTAATACGAATATCACAGATATTTCTGGACGAGGTGTTGGGATGGATGTGGTTAAAAATAAGATAAATGAATTAAGAGGAAGTATTAAACTTAAATCTATTGTAGGGAAGGGGACGAGTTTTAATATTAAGTTGCCACTGTCGAGGTCTATTATTGATGGCCTTGAGGTAAAGGTTGCAGATACCCACTATATAATTCCAATGAGTTTTATAGAGCATATTGATCTGGTAGAATATAAGGATTTAGACAAAGGTAATTTAGTGCTTAAACAGCACATATTAAAAGGTCAATTGATAGAAATATACAGCTTGAGGGAGCATTTTCATGCTTTGGATAGTGTGCCTCTTTTTTCTAATATAATAGCACTCAATATAAATGGAGAGAAGAAAGCCATAGCCGTAGATAAAATAAATGGAAAAATACAAACGGTATTGAAACCCTTAGGTGATTTTTATAAAGACCAAGAATATTTATCAGGTAGTACCATTCTTGGTGATGGTACGCTAGCATTGGTGATAGACCCTGAACGATTATTTAAACAATAACATTATGGATAATGAAGCGACATTTTATTTAACATGTACGATAGGCGAGGAGAAATTTGCGATTCCTATTTCCTACGTACAGGAGATTATCGAGTACGATACCATAACAACTATTCCAAATACTCCTGAATACATGAAAGGGATTATTAATTTGAGAGGACGTATACTTCCTATTATGGATGCTCGGCTAAAGTTGAGCCTTCCTCCTAAAAAACCAGATAAGAAGTCTAGGATTATAGTACTAGAAATTCAAACAGAAGAGAAGTCTAATTTTGTAGGGATAATTGTAGATTCTACAAAAGAGGTAATAGAAATTATTGACGACGATATTGAAAATCCACCAGATTATCAAAAGGATTCTGCAAGTTCTGTATTGAAGGGGATTGTGAAAATTAATAATGAAACGTTGCTTTTGTTGAATATTGAGAACTCGTTTTTTGAAAAAGAAGTGCTAAAATTAAACTAACTAAGACTATGTTAAAGGATACTACAATAAGACAGAAGCTAATATTTGCATTTTCAATGCTTGTTGGTTTAATGCTTTTAATAGCATTGATTTCTTTCTACCGATTGAACCAAGTAAATAGTAAAATGGAAGAGATTACCGACATTACTACCCATAAGGTGTTGCTGATAGGTAAAATAAAGCACGATATTACAGCAATATCTAGAGATCAGAAAAATTTAATTGCCTCTACCGAATTGGATCAAATGAATGAAATTTCTAGGGGGATTTCAAAAACAATAACGGCGTTAACGGAGAATACCGACAAACTCGAAAAAATAAGTGAAGGGGAGATGTTGGGATTAGTGAAAGAGTTAAAAAATATTCTTGAGGATTATTATAATACGAATGAGAACATTAAACAATTGTCACTTCTGAATACCGAAATGAAGGCGGAGGCAATTACCGATAAGGAAGGGAAAGATGCGTTGTTTAAAACATTGGCCATATTGGATGCTATAGCTTCGGGTAATATTTCAAAAGAGACTTCGCAGAAGGTATATGATTTGAAAGAAATAATTGCGGAAATTTATGGTTTTGAAAAGGATATGATTATCGCAAAATCTGAAGACGATTTAAATACACACATAGGCCAAGAAGCAGATGCGTTGAGGAGGCTTGATGTCGTGTCTGCTCAACTGATGAAAGTATTGTCAGGGGAAACTAAAAATCAGTTTGATCGATTTCAGAATCAATTTGAAAATTTCATAGCGCTGCATAATCAAGTGAAAGATTATTCGGTGAATAATTCTAAAATGAAAGCAAAGGAGATATCGAAAAATGTAGGGGAGAAAATTGACGATCAAGCAGATGGTATTATTGATAAAATTAATGGTATTATCAATACTCAATTGGAAAACGACCAGGTTGAAACGGAAAGTTTATATTCTTCTACGATTTATACGATGACATTTGTCTTAATTATAGCCATAGGATTGGGTTTTGGAATATCAAATTGGCTGTTAAAAGATGTTACAGGTTCTATTTCTAAGGCCGTAAACGTTATTAAAAAGATAGCAGTAGGTGATTTTTCTGCGGATGTCAGGAATGACAAAAAAGACGAAATTGGCTTAATGCTAAACGAACTACAATTGATGATTGATAAATTAAGAAGTAGTGTGGATGTTGCAAAACGAGTATCCAATGGTGATTTGACTATAAATTTTAAAAACCAGAAAAATCATGGAGGCGAACTTGATATTGCATTGGAAAATATGGTTGATAATTTAAGGGAAATTGCAATCTCTATTTATAATGGTGCAGATAATGTAGCGTCGGCGAGTCAGCAAGTGGCATCGGCTTCTCAAAATATGTCTCAATCTGCTCAGGAGCAAGCGAGCTCTACCGAAGAAGTGTCTTCGTCTATGGAACAGATGGTCGCTAATATCCAACAAAATACCGATAACTCTAGAGAGACGGAAAAGATAGCTACGAAAGCTTCCAAAGATATACAGACCGTTAGTGTTGCGGTAAACGAAACCGTGGATGCGATAAATTTGATTGCATCAAAAATTGCAATAATTGAAGAGATTGCTTCTAAAACAGATTTGCTGGCCTTGAACGCAGCAGTAGAAGCGGCTCGAGCAGGAGAGCATGGAAAAGGGTTTGCCGTAGTAGCGGCGGAAGTGCGAAAGTTGGCCGAACGAAGCCAAAAAGCGGCAGCGGAAATTAATGAAATATCCAATCAGACAGTTAAGTCGGCATTGAAATCCAAAGAGATGTTGATTGAAACGTTGCCTGATATCAATAAAACAGCCGAATTGGTGCAAGAAATAACAGCGGCAAGTATTGAACAAAATACGGGTGCAGACCAAATTAATACTGCTATTCAGCAATTATCACAAGTTACTCAAGGGAATGCCTCTTCATCAGAAGAGATGTCTTCCAACTCTGAAGAACTGAATTCTCAAGCGGAAGAATTGAAATCTGCGGTGAGCTTCTTTAGGTTAGACAATAGGACGGTGCAAACAAGTCAGAAAAGTAGGAGAGATAAAAAAATGTCAAGAGTGCAGGTAAGCAAAATGGATTTCTCGAATCAAGGAAGTGGTTTTGACTTGAATCTGGATAGTAGTAATTCGGATGATGAGTTTAAAGCATTTTAATAAATGGATTTATTTGATAATTATATAGTAAAGATGGATGAGCTAAGTTTTGCAAAACTTAGCTCATTTATTTCTTCCGAATACGGTATTAAATTACCCATAGAGAAGAAGACTATGATTGAGACGCGCTTGAATAAAACGTATAAAAAATCAGGATTTAAATCGTACAAAGAATTTGTTGAATTCATTTTTACACCTTCGGGAAAAAATGAATTGTTGAATGTTGTTGATATTGTAACCACCAATAAGACTGATTTTTTCAGAGAGAACCATCATTTTGAATATCTGAAAAAAGAATTTTTACCTTTTTTTGATGTGAATTCAGAATTAAAAGTGTGGTCATCTGCTTGCTCTTCTGGCGAAGAACCTTATTCCATCTTAATTACGTTGGAAGAAATGAAAAAAGTGCGACCGAATTTGAGGTATAAAATTTATGCATCCGATATTTCAATTCGAATGCTGCAAGCTGCCGTAGAGGGGATTTATGAAGAGTTCAAACTGCTTCCTATATCGAATGAACTTAAGCGAAACTATTTTAATAAAAGTATTAAAGAAGAAGGGATTTATAGGGTGAAGCCCGAGTATAGAGCTCAAATTAAATATAAGAGGATAAATCTGATAGAGTCGGTTCCGTTTTTCGGGTATGGTGAATTAGATGTTGTTTTCTGTAGAAATGTATTGATTTACTTTCCTAAGGCTATTCAATTGTTAGTGCTTAAAAAACTTTGTTCGTTTTTGAAAAAAGATGGATTATTGTTTCTAGGTCATAGTGAATCGATTATAGGCATGGATTTGCCGTTAAAACAAATTAGTCCTACCGTTTATAGTGTTCTGTAATTTGAGTACATCTAAATTAAATTATTATTTAAAGATTGATGAAATTCATGTTGCGGATGCCCATACGGATATCATAACCGTATTAGGGTCTTGTATCTCGGTGTGTTTATGGGATAAACAAATTAAGGTTGGAGGGATGAATCATTTTATAATTCCTTCTCAAGGTTCTAAAAAGAGAGGAAGTTATATGGGCGGGGACCATTCTATTCGAATGCTTTACGAAGCTATGATTAATAAAGGATGTAAACAAGAGTCATTAGTGGCGAAAGTATTTGGCGGAGCTTCGGTATTGGCCGTCAATGATTATATAAACATGGGAGAAAAAAATACGGAAACTGCTATCGCTACCTTAAATAGCCTAAAGATTCCTATAGTTGCACTAGATGTAAAAGGGAATACGACAAGAAAAATAATATTTAATATTGCTTCTGGTATTGTATATCGTAAATTTATTTATCCCATAAACGATGAGTCTAAAGAAAATTAAAGTACTGATAATAGACGATTCTGCGCTTGTCCGACAAACCTTAACGTCTATTATTAATGACGATACAGCGCTTGAAGTAATGGCTACAGCGGCGGATCCTTATTTTGCAGCACAGATCATCAAAGAGCAGATTCCAGACGTGATTACGTTAGATATTGAAATGCCAAGAATGGATGGTATTACGTTTCTGAAAACGTTAATGAAACAGTATCCTATCCCTGTTATTATTATTTCAAGTCTTAGTCAAAAAGGTTCCGATTTGGCTTTGAAAGCTCTAGAATATGGAGCGGTGGAGATTTTATCTAAATCAGCCATTAGAAATACGAAAGAGTATTTAGTAGAAACAAAAATTCGAATAACAGATGCTATAAAATCGGCTTATCAAGTTAAAGTTGTTAAGAAAGACTATTTAAAAATAGCGGTTCATTCGGCTGTTGAAAAACAAAAGAGTGCATTTGTTTATGAGACAACGGACAAAATAGTAGTAATAGGCGCCTCTACGGGAGGTACAGAGGCATTACGAAAAGTATTGAAAAAGATACCTTCCAATACTTATGGAATTGTAGTAGTTCAACACATGCCTGCAGGGTTTACAAAGTCATTTGCAAACAGCTTGAATTTAATTTGTGAATCTACAGTAAAGGAAGCCGAAGACGGGGAACGCATAATGAAAGGCCATGTCTACATTTGTCCTGGTGATTTTCATTTGGAAATTCTTAAAAGTGGTGCAAAATATATGATTAAATTAAAACAAGGTGAATTGGTAAATCGACATCGACCTTCGGTAGATGTTTTGTTTCATTCGGTAGCCAAAACGGTTGGGCAAAATGCGTTAGGGATTATCATGACAGGAATGGGCAAAGACGGAGCTCTAGGATTGCTTGATATGAAAAATAATGGTTCAAAAACGGTAGCGCAGGATGAAAAATCATCGATTGTATTTGGGATGCCCAAAGAGGCCATAAGACTAGGAGCCGCCAATGCGGTGGTGCCTTTGGAGGATATCTTTCATCAGATTATTAATTTCAATAAGCTGAAATAATAAATTTCAGCTTATTGAAATTAAATGTATTGCTAAAGTAGTTCAAATAAATTTTTAACACCAAGCTGCTTTTCTTTCGTAAACCCTTCTCCATATTTCACGCCTATAGCGTGGCCAAATTCAACAGCACGTGATTCTATATAATGCATAAATTCTGGCGTAGAAATATAGGTTTGAGGCTCTTTGCTCTCAGAATGAAAAAATTGTGTTTTATAAGCATTAATGGATTTCATTTTTTGCTCCCAATGTTGCGTGATGTCAACAATAAAGTCCGGTTGTACCATTCTGTCTTGGATATAATGGTAAATATTTTTTGGCCTCCAAGCAGCTTGTCCTGTGTCTATTTTGATGAGCCCAGAAAGGAAACAGGCCCTTGATGCTAGTTCACTACCCATTATATGGTCAGGATGGCGATCGTTTATGGCATTTGCTAAAATTAATTCGGGTTGGTATTTTCGTATTACTTTGATGATTTCTAGTAGATTGTTTTTGTCGTTTTGAAAGAAACCGTCAGGGAATTCAAGATTTTCTCTTGCTGAAAGACCTAAGATTTTAGCACTTTCGGTTGCTTCAGCGGCTCTTGTTTCGGCAGTACCTCTTGTGCCGAGCTCTCCCCTTGTAAGGTCTACAATGCCAACCTTTTTACCCATGGCAATGTGTGCCAAAATAGTACCCGAACAGCCAAGTTCTGCATCGTCTGGGTGAGCAGACAATACTAAAATATCTAATTTCATAGTGTGTTATTTTCTGTGTAATTTTAAAATTACAACAAATTGATTAAATTTCAGTCATGGGAAAGTATTTATTTATAATGTTACTAATATTGTTCACACTTTCTTGTACGGAAGAAGAAAGTGAAATGCCAGCCTCTGTTCTGCCGATGAATGAAATGGTGAATATGATGATTGACGTCCATTTATTGGAGTCGACTATATCGTCAGAGAATCTTTTACGCGATTCGGGGATGGTTTTAAATAATCTTTATAAAAAAGACGTGTATCGAAAATATAAGATAACGGATAGTATTTATAAAATAAATTTCGATTATTATTCCTCTCATCCAGCGCTTTTAGACAAAGTATACGAAAGTGTAGTGGACAGCTTGAGTTTAAGAGAAGAACGAATGAAATAAAATAGCCGATCGTAAAAAAAATTATTCAAGAATTTCGAATTCTACTCTTCTATTTAATTTTCTGCTAGACTCTCTAGAATTGTCAGTAATGGGCAATGCTCCTCCGTATCCTATGGTTTCTATGCGTTCTTCAGCAATACCTTTTTTCATTAAATATACTTTAACATTATAAACCCGTTCTTGAGAAAGTTTTAAATTTAATTCCTGTTTTCCTATATTATCGGTATGGCCTTCTATTCTTATTCTAACAGATTCTTCACTATCCATCCAATCTGCGAGTCGATCTAGTTCTACTTTTCCACTCGCTGGAATTTCGGGATTTCCTTGGTTAAATACTAGATTATGAAGTTGGAATTTCGAGTTCTCTTTTGCTAATAATGAATCTTTAATAATGGATTGAATACGGTATTTTATGGTGTAAATACCCGGAGCCAACTCATCGCCTTTTTGTATGTCTGCAAAACTAAGTACCCTTTTACTTGGTCTGTATTTTTTTGCCATTTCTTCTCTGTATTCGGCAGACATAATGGTCCGCATGCCTGGCGGTACAAAATTATCCGGCATTGTTTCGATATAGGAAAATGCTATATCGTCGAGTGCTAAGTCGTTTCCATCTATAGACGTGTTAGGATTTTCGATACTGATAGTGACCGCACCATTATGTGTACCCGAATACCATGTAGCCGTGGTGTAAATCCATCTATAAAGGTGGTAAAAATCTCGGTCCAATTCGCCTACTTGTTTGCCATTTACTGCAAATTTTATAGTAGGGTCGTTGCCTTTCACATCGCCGTCGTCAAAGGCAAAACTGCTGGTAGCGGGCTGGTCTTTGAATAAATTGCAGTAGTGTACTGAAAATTTGTACGTTGAATTTGGAATGACTTTTACTTCTGTTTGCCATACTTTTTTTCCTGCTTCGTTGTCTGAATTTACAACGAGGTAATAACCATTTCCATACGTATGGTCACCTCCTATAGGGTTTCGAAAATCTTTGTTTAACCTAGAGGCATTGTCGGTAACGGCATACTGACCTGGCGTATTGCTATTGAAATTATACGAATAATCGCTGGTGAAACCATAGTTACCATCTTCAAAATCTCCGTTTTTGACGAGGTTCACTTCGCTGTTTTTTGTTTGTGCAAGGAGTATTGGTAAATTTAATACTAACAACAGGAGAAAAGCATACAGCTGCTTCATTTTAAAGTATAGTGATTTAATGGATGCCCAAATTTAACCCTATTTTCGGGTTTATATTGGTATAAACCCATGTAAAGACTAATTAGTATGTTATCTTCGCAAAATAGTTGTGCATTAGAAAATGGATTTTGGCAGATTACCACATATTGAAGGCGTAGATTTTGCATTTCCCAATGAGCACCAAGGGAATGTGAATGTTTTGCCAGGGTTTCCTTCGGAGGAGCATGCTATATATGTAGGGTGTCCAATTTGGTCGGAAAAGGGA